>NZ_JAQMUE010000014.1 GCF_028330985.1 Roseofilum reptotaenium CS-1145
CATCTTTGGTCTCCGAGTTATTTTGCTATTTCTTGTGGAGGTGCGCCGATAGAAAAGATTAAGCAATACATTCAACAACAAGGAGAAAAGCCGCCCACAGCGAAGCTAAAGGGCGGGGCTTGAAACCCAATTTTTGGGTCAGTTTCCGATCGCAATTCAACCACAAAGTCCGGACATAGGGGGGCAAAACCCTTGCGTTGCTCTGGGGTCAGAGCGTCCCAACTCTCTTGGCGTACCCATGAAGCATCAGGAGAACGGTTTGCTCCATTAGGGAGTTCAAACCCACTCGAAGAATCAAACGCTAAACCATGACCCCCTTCTTCTTCAATCCACCGGGCGAGGAAGTAACTGAGTTTCAAGTTGCGATTGCCCGTTTCACTACCCGTTGGTGGTGTCACGATCAATTCTCCTGTTGCAGTTCTCTCCAATCCAAGTTCGCGATTCGTCGCAGCCAGCATTGCAAACTGCTCCGATGTCACGCGCAAGTTCAATTCCTGGGGAAGTTGGAGCCATAGGGATTTAGATTGAGGGTTAGCTCGGGCGATCGTCATTGCTACCTCATACGGCTATTTTGTCACCATTTTATCTTACCCTGGAAGAGTTGCAGGAAAAGATGCAAGCTGCGATCGCTTAATGTTATAACATTCAAAACGGTAGATACCCATGATTTCTCTGACCTCGATCGGCGTTCGACACCAGTCCTATAAGTGGCTCTACCAAGGGCGATCGCACACCATTGCCTATGAAACCCTCGGACAAGGGCCTTCTGTGTTGTTATTGCCCGCCTTTAGCACCGTTTCCAGTCGCACCGAACTCGCAGGGATTGCCCAAATTCTTGCCCCGCACTTTCAAGTCATTACTTTAGATTGGTTGGGGTTTGGAGAGTCCGATCGCCCCCGAGTCCACTATGGCCGATCGCTTTACCAGCAGTTGCTTCAAGATTTTGTGCAAGAGTATTGCCCCCACCCCCTAGCTATCGTCGCTGCTGGCCATGGAGCAGGGTATGCCATGCAACTTGCCCAACACCAGCCCAGCCATTGCTCTAAGCTGCTGCTCGTTGCACCCACCTGGAAAGGCCCATTGCGAGCGATGGGGGCACCGATTGCTGTGGCCAGTGGAGTTAGAACTTTGGTGCGATCGCCCCTGTTGGGACAAGCACTCTATGCCCTCAACACTCACCCCGCGTTTTTGAAGTGGATGTATCAGCGTCATGTGTATGTTGATCCCGATAAACTTACGCCAGAGTTTATGACGGTCAAACATCAAATCACGCAGCAACCCGGTGCTAGATTTGCCCCCGCTGCTTTTGTTACCGGAGGACTCGACCCAATGAGCGATCGGGAGGAATGGCTGAGGGTAGGGCGATCGCTCTCCTTGCCTGTAGAACTGATTATCCCGGAGCAATCTCCCCCAAAATCTAACGCGGAGATGGAAGTCCTAGCAAAACTACCCCAAATTCAACAACACCGAGTTCCCGGTACTTTGGGAGTCTATGAAGAATACGCAGTTGATGTGGGCCATATCGCTCTGGCGTTTTTGCAAAACTAAGGGGTGAGAATAGGCGGCTACGGATTTTGGCAAGGGTCGCGCTTCTGGGCGCGATCGCTCACTATGCCTGTTGCATTTCCTGCCAAGATTGCGACAACACCTTCCCGGCTGACTTGGCAAAGACAACCGTGAGTAGCACACCCACTGCTAAATCTGGCACGATGGAATGGGTTAGAGCAACCAACGCCGCCGCAACTAGAACCGCGACATTGGCAATGATGTCATTGCGCGAACACAACCAAACAGAAGACATGTTGAGATTGTCTTGCCGATGGCGCGTTAGCAGCAACAGACACAGCAAATTGGCCAGTAACGCCAAAACCCCAATGATGCCCATTATCGACGCTTCAGGACTAGCACCTATAAAGAGTTGATAACTGGCTTTTGCGAAAACTCCAATCGCAAATAAAAACATGATGATTCCCTTGAGGAAGGCAGCTCCAGCTTGAGCTTTAAGACTCTTGTTGATGACATACAAGCTGCTGGCATAAACCAATGCATCTCCCAACATATCGAGCGAGTCCCCAGTTAGCGACAAAGAATCAGCTCGAATCCCCACCCCAAACTCGATCGCAAACATCACAGCATTAATCAGTAGAACAATCCAAAGCACCTTGGCCTGTCGTTGCTTTAGCTTCAACAGCTCAGTCGCCTTAGCTTGACAGCAGTGATCTCCCATCTTGCCCTCCTATATTCAAACATTCAAACGGATATTTGAACGTTATCATAAAGTAAACAATATTCAAATATTCATTTGAATGTTTTACTTGAGTAGCGTGTTACTCGATGAGCTGACTCAAGGCATGACGAAGAATCTCGGCCACGCGCTCATCCTTCAAAGAGTAATAAGCGAGTTTGCCTTCATTTCGATACTTCAGAATCTTCAGATCGCGCAGCTTTCGCAAGTGGTGAGAAGCAGTGGCTATCTTGATATCCAGTAGCGCCGCCACATCACAAACGCACAATTCTTCCTCACTGCTGAGTGTATACAAAATTTTCAAGCGCGAGCGATCGGCTAGGGCACTAAACAAAATTTGGGCTTCTTCCAGCACATCATTGCTTGGCAGGGCTTGATTCGCTTGATAAACCAAATCAACGTTGACGCAACGGACTTGGCAGATATCGTTTGACTTTGACTGGGGCACACGTCTTAAAGCTCAGACTACATCTCAATACTACCGCCATGGTGTCAGGTTATTGCTAACTACTTCAACTTCCTGTACTCACTTTGAATTGCAATTGTCCTTGCCTGAACCGAGTGGTGTAAGATGTTTAGGAATGATAATCGTTCTCACACTTATTGGCATATGTCATCCTTATCAACTTCGTCTCCACCGCTCCAATCCATAGCTGATACTCCTGAAGTTGCACCTGAAAATAAAACTGATCCAGGGAATACCGCTAGCTGCCCTCCAGTACAGCGTCCTCGTCGTCTGCGTCGTACTGATGCACTGCGACGAATGGTGCGCGAAACCATACTGACGGTAGATGACCTCATTTATCCGCTTTTCGTAATGGAAGGAGAAGGACAGCAGCAAGAAATTCCTTCGATGCCCGGTTGTTTCCGCTATTCTCTGGATTTGTTGTTGGACGAGGTGAAGGCGGCTCAGGAACTGGGGATTGGGGCGATCGCTCTCTTCCCACTCATTCCCCATCCCCAAAAAGACAATTTCGGCACTGAAAGCTACAATCCCGATGGCTTAGTGCCCCGTGCGATCCGCGCTATCAAGCAGACTGTTCCCCAAATGGTAGTAATCACCGATGTGGCGCTCGATCCCTACAGCAGTGAGGGGCACGACGGTATTGTCAAAGATGGGCAAATTCTCAACGATGAAACCGTTGCCGTGTTGGTAAAACAGGCGCTTGTCCAGGCAGAAGCTGGAGCCGATTTTGTTGCTCCTTCAGACATGATGGACGGGCGAGTGGGAGCTATTCGTCAAGCCCTGGATGCAGAAGGGTGGATCAACGTGAGTATTCTTGCTTATTCCGCTAAATATGCCTCGGCCTATTACGGACCGTTCCGCGATGCCCTGGATTCGGCTCCTAAGTTTGGCGACAAGAAGACCTATCAAATGGATGCAGCCAATGCCAGAGAAGCCCTCAAGGAAGTGGATTTGGACATTGCCGAAGGTGCAGACATAGTTATGGTCAAACCTGCTCTCGCCTATCTCGATGTGATTAATCGCATGAAAAAACACACCAATCTCCCCGTTGCCGCTTACAACGTCAGTGGGGAATACGCCATGATCAAAGCAGCAGGACAGCAGGGCTGGATTGATGAACAAAAGGTGATGTTAGAAACCCTCACTAGCATGAAACGGGCAGGTGCTAATCTCATTTTGACCTATTTTGCTAAAGCCGTTGCCCTAGCCTTGCGAGCTTAAGCAAGAAGAGAAGTGGACGATTTTATGGCGATCGCCCACTTCTAATATTCGGCAATGGGATTGTCCTGAATGCGGAACATCCCATGACCGAGACATTAACGCGAGTAAGAATATCTTGGCCGCGTGGCTCGCGGTGTCAGTCTGTGGAGTGAGCATAAGACGAGAACAGAGTAAATCTGTGAAGGCAACTGCAAAGAAGCAGAAACCTAAATTGTGAGGTTTAGGAATCCCCGCGTCTTCAGACCGAGGAGGATATCAATTACGTCCCGATAACAAAGAATTAAAGCGATACCCTTGGCCTCGAATCGTTTCAATAGGACAAACACAGTTATAACTGGCTAATTTACGTCGGATTAAACGCATTTGTGCGGCGACCACATTACTCATGGGTTCGGCATCGAGATCCCAAAGTTGATTGCGAATTTTGCTCCCTGAAATAATGCGATCGGGATGTTTCATCAAGTAAGCAAAAATCTGGAATTCTTTAACCGTCAAGGGAATGGTTTGGGGGGGTTCCGTGACGTTCACAGTGAGGGAAGTATTGCCATCATCGAGGCTGAAATGACCTAAAATTAGGGTCTGCGGTTGGAATTGGGGCGATCGCCTCTGCAATGCCCGCAGCCTAGCCAGTAACTCGTCCATGATAAATGGTTTCACCAGGTAATCATCTGCCCCTGCATCTAACCCCGCGATCCGGTTTTCTGGTTCCCCCAAAGCCGTCAGCATCAGCACTGGTACAGTCTTTTTCTCCTCTCTTAGCCGTTGACATAATTCTAATCCTGAAAGCTTGGGTAATAACCAATCAATAATTGCCACAGTATAATCTGTCCATTCACTATCAAGATAATACCAAGCTTCCAGACCATCTAAGACCCAATCGACAACATATTTTTCACTGACTAAAACTTGCTTAATCGCCAGTCCCAAATCTTCTTCATCTTCTACTAATAAAATTCTCATATTCTAATTAGATTACTTAAATAGACTTGCCTCTATTTTCTGTTCTATTGTTAGACCGCTTACATAATCTGGGCATAAAGTAAACAGGAATACAGTACTCCTGTATTTTTATTTTTATCTCCTAAATTTGTCAAGAAGTCTCTTCGTAATCGATTCTATTTTTCACGATTTTTGTATCGCTGTCAATTGCCTTCAATTGAATTTTTTTATGCAGAGAGGGAGTCTATAGCGCTTCGCGCTAGGCTCTCTAGCAATAGGCTTGCTTTGCAATAGCTTGTATAGCTTAGGTTCTAAGGCTTCAAGCTGTACCTCATAGAAGAGAGAAACGCTATAGTTCATGCTTGAATAGGTCCAAATCTTAACATTTCATGTGGATTTCATCTTCTCCATGGTAAGTTTCTAAAAAACTATTTTCACACCCTACCGGTTAAACATGTTCAAAATCCCTCGATTCCTAAACTGCTTAAAAAATCCCCTTTTTACCCGCCTTTATTTAGCCCAAACTATTAATTTAGTAGGGGATGCATTCACCTGGTTAGGATTAGCCTTATTAGCATTTGAATTAGTCGGAGAAAAATCTGGATTGATATTATCAATCGCTCTCACTTTACGAGTCATAGTCTTTGTCGTCCTCGCTCCCCTTGCCGGAGTAATCGCCGATCAACTAGACCGTAAAAGAATCATGGTAGTTACCCATTTTGCACGAATGGCCATCGTATGTGCATTTCCGTTTGTCACCGAAGCTTGGCAAATTTATAGTATTGTTTTAGGTCTTAATATTTTTGGAGCCTTTTTTACCCCCACTTATACTGCAACCATTCCCCTAGTAGCAACCGAGAAACAATATCCTAAAGCGATCGCCCTATCTAGTGCTACCTATCAATTATTAGGGGTCTTGGGGCCAGGTTTAGCTGGTAGCGCTGCTGCCTTTGTCGGAATCCAATCCGTATTTTTCTTAGATGGGATAACATTTATGATTGCTGGTCTTCTGATTCTAATATTACCAGGGCAATTAATGGTGAATCCAAGTCAAAAGAAGAAGAAAACAGTCAGCAGAACACTACAGGATATAAGTACAGGAACCACGTGTTTATGGCAAGATACTCTCATTCGCCATAGTCTACTCATGCAATTTGTGGTCGCGATCTCAGGGGCAGCAATTCTTGTCAATACTGTGGGTTATGTCCAAGGGATACTGGGATTAGGAAAATTAGAATATGGTTGGGTCATGACTGCCTTTGGCATTGGTGCAACCTTAACATCTATCAGCTTAGGAACCTTTCCACAAAAGATAAAAAAGACAGCATTAACCACAGTCGGAGCTATTTTAATTACCCTAGCTTTGTTACCCGCAAATTTTGTCGGTTTAGCCGGTTTATTAATCTTCTGGTTGATAGCAGGAGTCGGACAAACCCTCGTCAATGTGCCAACCCAGACATTAATTGCAGATCGAGTCGCAATTGAAGTGCAAGGGAGAGTTTATGGGGCACATTTTGCCTGGAGTCATCTTTGGTGGTTTTTTTCGTATCCTTTAGTAGGATGGATAGAGAATCATTGGGCTAATACTAATTTTTTGGGCAGTAGTCTCATTGGAGCTATGGTTTTTGGATTAGTTTATTTCAAGTTTCAACCCAGACAGCAATCTGATTGGAATCAGGGACAATGGCATGAACATCAACATAATCATGATGAATATCATCAACACGATCATTCTTCAAATCGAGTAGCTAGTAAAGACGCACATACTCATATACATTTCCATAATGCCGCAAGCAATTTCACTTAGATTTCACTTCTCCTATGCCAGACTGCGAACAGTTTGCAATCAATCCTGCTTCAATGTGAGGAGTTACTATGAAATCTTGGTCATTAATTAGTCTTCTGAGTCTTACCTTAACGCTGAGTACCCCTAACGTTGTGCTTTCCCATGTTGGTCATGGAGATGAGTTTCAAGCCACTGGGGGAATTGAACGAGTGCAAATCAACCCTGAAACTGATTCCCTGTTAGGAATTGTGGTTACCTCGATCGCCGCAGCATCAGATGGCAGTTCTGCTGTTATGATTCCCATGACAGCCTTAGTCAGAGCAGATGGCAAACAACTGGTGTTTGTCAAATACGGGAATTTTTATGAGCCTGTAGAAGTCGCAACAGGGGTAACCGAAGGTGAATTCATCGAAATTACTGAAGGATTATCCATTGGAGAGCAATTAGTGATTCAGGGAAGTTTATCCCTGTATGCTGAGTCTCGCAAAACCAAAACGGCTGAACCAGAGACAACCGCTCCAACCCACGCTCAAGCGGATGCTCAAGGCATTCCCCATAGTCACGATAGCACGGGTAATATGATTCAAAAGTCAGGACAAACCACAGAGAATCAATCGGGTGGCTTGTCCTGGAAGGCGATCGCCACAATTGTAGGTGGAAGCCTTGTATTAGTCAGTGGCACATTTGTGGCGATGGGCAATGGTAGCAAAAAGAAGGAAATTTTTTCTAATAAAAATTGAGAGATATATAGCAGAGAAAAGGAGAGTTAGGACATTTTCTATTGCCTATTGCCTCAAACCATAACCTAACTGTCCTAACCAACTCTTTCTCTGCTACATGACCGAAGCGTTTGGGGTTGGAGATCGCTGTTGTCCCCCTCATCTAGAAGATGAATACTGAAACTCAATTAGAACATGCTGAATTCCCTTCTTAATACAATTCTCAAAAATTCCATTGCCCAACGCTGGCTCATTGTCGTCAGTGCCATTTTGATCAGCATCTGGGGCATTTTTAGCATTAGCCAAATGCCTTTAGATGTCTTTCCCGCTTTTGCTCCTCCCCAAGTCGATATTCAAACCGAAGCCCCAGGGCTTGCTCCCGAAGAAGTCGAATCTCAAATTACTGTACCCATTGAAAGTGCCGTCAATGGCTTACCCGATGTGACAACGGTCAGATCCTCTTCTAAAGTCGGATTATCGATGGTACAAGTCATCTTTGACCAAAGTGCCGATATTTACAAATCGCGCCAATCCGTCACTGAACGACTGCAACAAATCCAAGGTCAATTTCCTGAAAATGCCCATCCCCCAGAAATTTCGCCTTTAGTCTCCCCATTAGGCACGATTTTACAATACGCCTTCACCGTCAACCCTCAAGGACAAACCTCCATGATGGAGTTACGTCATTGGGTAGAAGTGACCCTCACTCATCAGATTCTTTCGGTTCCAGGAGTCTCCCAAGTGACTCTTTATGGAGGAGATGAACGGCAAGAACAAGTGTTAGTTAACCCAGAAAAACTCAGATCCCTGAATGTTTCTCTCACGGAAGTCACTGAAGCGGCTCGAAAAGCAAGTTCTAATGCACCAGGGGGTTTTCTGATTGGGGGGGGTCAAGAGCTATTAACTCGGGGTATCGGACAAATACAATCGATTGAAGATTTACAGCAGTCAGTAGTCAAAGTTGCAAACGGTCAACCCATCTTGCTTCAAGATGTGGCAACGGTTCAAACGGGTTCAGCTCTTAAGCGAGGGGATGCAAGTTTTAACGGGCAACCGGCGGTAGTAATGATGATTAATAAGCAGCCGGATGTGGATACACCTACGGTGACTCAAGGGGTAGAAAAGATAATTGCCTCTTTACAGTCAAGTTTTCCTGCTGATGTCGAAATTACCCGAACCTTTCGTCAAGCTAACTTTATTGATTCTGCCATTCAAAACGTTAGTGGTTCTCTGCTGCAAGGAATCATTATTGTTTCGGTGATTATGCTGCTGTTTTTGATGAATTGGCGTACAGCCATGATTACCCTCAGTGCCATTCCTCTATCCTTATTGATTGGTTTACTCTTCATGAAAGCTTTTGGTCTCGGCATTAATACCATGACCTTGGGCGGGTTAGTGGTTGCTATTGGCTCTGTGGTGGATGATGCGATCGTGGATATGGAAAACTGTTATCGCGGACTGCGCCGTAACCAAGCACAAGAGAATCCAAAACATCCCTTTGAAGTGGTCTATCAAACTTCCGTTGAAGTTAGATTAGCGGTCATTTTTTCCACGGTAATTATTATTGTGGTCTTTGCGCCCATTTTTAGTTTGACTGGGGTAGAAGGTCGGATTTTTGCCCCCATGGGATTAGCTTATTTACTTTCTATTGCTGCCTCTACTCTGGTGGCAATGACCCTTTCTCCTGCTCTCTGTGCGATTTTGTTGGCACACCAAAGTGTACCCCAAGAAGGGACATTCATTTCTCGTTTGGCGATCCGTCTCTATCGTCCGTTTTTAAATCTATCCTTGAGATTGCCTAAAGTAATTCTGGGTTTGGCCCTATTCGCTTTAGTGGCCACAATTACTATTGTTCCCAGTTTGGGACGGGTATTTTTACCTGAGTTTCAGGAAAAATCTATGGTCAATTCGATGGTGTTGTTCCCTGGCGTATCTTTGGAGATGACCAACCGAGCAGGGATGGCTCTGTATAATTCGCTTCAGGACAATCCCCTGTATGAATGGGTACAGGTACGGGCGGGACGTGCCCCAGGAGATGCAGATGGAGCTGGAGTGAGTATGGCCCATGTAGATATTGAACTGAGCGATCTGGCTCTGAACAACAGGGAGGCGAGCGTACAAGAGTTACGGGAGGAGTTCTTAAAGTTACCTGGGGTCGCTCCCAATATTGGGGGTTTTATTTCGCACCGTATGGATGAAGTATTATCGGGAGTCAGAAGCGCGATCGCCATTAAAATCTTTGGCCCGGATTTGATTGAACTGCGTCAGATTGGTGAACAGGTGCGAGATGCGATCGCTCCCATCGAGGGAGTGGTAGATTTGCAACTCGAACCTCAGTTACCCATCCGACAAGTCCAAATCCATTATGAGCGCACAGCAGCCGCTGATTATGGATTGCAAATGGCAGATATTTCTGAGGTTGTAGAAACAGCACTCAATGGTCGAATTGTTGCAAAAGTGCCGGAAAATCAGCAATTCATTAATATTACCGTTGGTTTAGCTGAATCAGACCGCAATAATCTAGATGCCATTCGTGCTATTGCAATTTTTACCCCCACAGGAGAAACTATCACGCTAGGCGATGTCGCTCAAATTGATTATGGCATGGGAGTTAATGTCGTCAATCGAGAAGATGTGTCGCGCTTAATCGTTGTTTCTGCGAATGTCGCTGAACGGGACTTAGGTAGCGTGGTTGGTGATATTCAAGCCACGATTCGGAAAACCATACCATTACCTAAAGGCTACTTTATTCAATATGGCGGTCAGTTTGAAGCCGAACAAAATGCAAGCAATAATCTTTTGGTCTACAGCATCTTAGCCGCGATTATCATTTCCATTTTGATGTTTTTCTCGGTTAAATCTTTTCCTGCAACTCTCGGGATTATGATTAATTTACCCTTGGCTTTGGTGGGCGGAATTATTGCCATTATTTTGAGTGGTGGCGTAATGTCTATCGCCTCTCTGATTGGCTTTATTACCTTGTTTGGGGTGTCTGTTCGCAATGGCTTATTGCTGGTAGATAACTACAATAAGAAAGCATCTCAAGGCATGGGTTTGAAAGAGGTTATTGTTAAGGGGTCTTTAGACCGAGTGAACGCAATTTTAATGACAGCACTAACTTCAGCTTTGGGGATGTTGCCCTTGGCGATCGCCTCTGGAGCAGGAAATGAAATCCTCCAACCTTTGGCCATTGTGGTTCTAGGAGGATTGTTTACCTCTACAGCCTTAACGTTGTTGGTTATTCCAGCCCTCTATGCCCAATTTGGCAAATGGTTGATGCCTAAATATTCCCCATCTACCCTCAAGACTTGGGTGAGCGAGCATGAAAAATCACTTTTAGAACGGTTATAGCACTACGCAGTAGAGAATAGGGTTCAGTATTGAACTCTGTCTAATCGACGCTTTCTCTGCCATATAAGAAATATGGAGCAAGTGAGGGGTTATGGTTCGCACTTGTAGCTTACTCACGTTGCTCCTTCTTTCATACTCAGCAACTCAGGCTCTTTGAAAAAACAACTTTATCATCTCCAGACTTGTAGAAATCCATAATTCTACCTTCCTCTGTAAACCCACACTTTTGATAGAAGTCTCTAGCTCTTTGAAATTCACTGAGGCTCGATGTTTCTACAATAAGCAACCTTTGCCCTTTCTCTTTGAGTGCGTCTATAACTGCATTCATCAAAGCTTGACCGTGACCTTGCCCATGGGAGTCTGGACTGACTAACAACATTTGTACATTCCAAGTGCCTTGGGTCATTGGCTCCGGTATACAATAAATAACTCCCTCGAATTCTGTACCCTCTGAAACTAACCATAACTGGTTGCTTTCCCCTTGGAAATGTGTAGATAGGGTCTGATCAATCAGATCCAAACCCTCAGCATCAAACATCCCCAATTCCCTGGCAAGGTAGACGACTCGTTCTCTATCATCTCTTGCAAGATCTCGTATCATTAACACTATTCCTTAGAGCATCCTGAGAAATGGTATCAGATCACAGGAAATGACCTGAAAACTCACATGGATTTTCCTCACTCTGTCACTGGCAGATCGGGGGAGATTAGCGAAGATAGAACCATAGATAAATAAAGTCTTTTGCCCTATACGATCATGTTTACTCCCACTACCACCCTCCAACCCCTTATCCAATTCTTGCAACGCGACCTAGAACTGCCAGCAACCTCAATTCGCTTGGCGTTGCGCCATCATGATAGTAGCCCCAGCTTATTGCCAATGACCCTATGGCAATATGGATTGATTACCTTAGAGCAACTCGATAAAATCTATGATTGGCTCTTTTCACAAGCCTAAGGGAGAGCGATCGCCTTACATTTGCCGTAAAATTAGCTAATCAGCCAATTCGACCACTAATATAGTCTGCTGTCTGCTTATTCTTGGGTTGAGAAAAAATTTCCTCAGTTTTGCCAAACTCCATCATTTCTCCCAAATACATGAACGCCGTATAATCTGAAAACCGTGCCGCTTGCTGCATACTGTGAGTCACAATCAAAATCGTTACTTGAGTTTTCAATTGGCTCATCAGTGCTTCTACACTATCTGTGGCGATCGGATCTAACGCCGAAGTCGGTTCATCAAACAAAATAATCTCCGGATTAGTGACCAACGCACGAGCAATACACAATCGTTGTTGTTGTCCTCCCGAAAGATTATAAGCAGAATCATGAAGACGATCTTTCACTTCATCTAAAAGAGCTGCCCCTTGCAGAGCCTCTTCAACCTTTTCATCCAAAGTACTCCGCTTGCGAATACCGCGTACTCGCAGCCCATACGCCACATTCTCATAAACAGACTTCGGGAATGGATTCGGTTTTTGAAATACCATACCCACCCGCATTCTGACTTCAATGGGATCGATATTGCGTCCTAAAATATTCACGCTATCTAGCTTAATCACTCCCTCATAACGATTGCCTGGATACAAATCGTGCATTCGATTGAAACAACGTAACAAGGTTGTTTTCCCACATCCAGAGGGGCCGATAATTGCAGTAACTTTCTTTTCAGGAACGTGTAAACTAATCCCTTTAAGAGCATGGACAGAGCCATAATAAAAATTGAGGTTTTCTACTTCTGCTTTGAAGCTCACCTGATTCGCTTCTGGCTCTCCAGAAGTAGAGGAGTTGGATTTACGAAACTTTTCTGGTGTGTAATCTACCATTTGATTCCTCTACGAAAACGATACCGCAAATAAATTGCCAGACTATTCATGGCTAAAGTCATAAATGTTAGAACGGTTCCTGCGGCGGCTGCATTCACTTGAAATTCAGGATTAGGACGCGATACCCAATTAAACATTTGAATGGGCATCACGGTAAACGGTGCTTGTAACCAAGCCAATGAAATAAATGGGAATTCACTTTTAACAGGAGAATCGGGTAAAAACGCAATAAACGTTAAAGCACCAATGGTAATCAATGGAGCAGTTTGTCCAATCGCTCGCGATAGCCCGATAATAATTCCGGTGAGAATACTACCAAAGGAATAGGGTAAAATGTGATCCCAAATAACTTGCCATTTGCTTGCCCCGAGTCCATAGGCTGCTTCTCTTAAACTATTGGGGATAGCGCGGATGGATTCGCGAGTGGTGACAATAACTACTGGTAAAATTAACAAAGAAAGGGTTAATCCACCCGTGAGAACCGTTTGTCCCAATTGCAGTTGATAAACAAATAATCCTAGCGCTAATAATCCATAGATAATAGAAGGAACTCCAGCTAGGTTGGTAACATTAATTTCAATAATGTCGGAAATCCAGTTTTTGGCGGCATATTCTTCTAGATAAATTCCGGAAGCGACTCCTAGAGGAACAGCCGCACAGGCAGTTACCAACATCACTAAGCTCGTTCCGACCCAAGCGGATAAAATCCCAGCTTGTTCGGGTTTCCGACTGGGAAATGAGATAAAGAAGTCTGGGGTGATGCGGGCAGCGCCATCCATGGCCATGGCAATGGTCAAGGATAAGAGAACGATTACGGCAATAAAAATTACCAGTAATCCGAGAACACCGAAGAGGCTATTAATCAGTTGACGCTGCTGAATATTAGCCCTAATACTTTGTAAATTTTCGCTTTGTAGAGTGTCCTGAGCCATACGATTGTACTAAGTTACTAAGCTTAATAGATTTCTCGATAATATTTGGACAAAAAGTGTCCAATAATATTCAAGGTTAAAGTCATGAGAACAAGGGTTAATCCAGCAGCAAAGATGGTTTGATATTCTAGGGTTCCGTGGGGTAGATCTCCCATGCTGACACTAGCAATATAGGCGGTGATGGTTGCACCTTCTTCTAAGGGATTTAGAGTTAAGGTGGGTTGAATTCCGGCAGCGATCGCCACAATCATGGTTTCGCCGACTGCCCGCGATACTCCAAGGATATAGGAGGAGCTAATGCCAGAAATTGCTGCCGGAAAGACGACTCTCAGAGCAGTTTGCAGGCGGGTGGTTCCCATGGCATAAGACCCTTCTCGTAAACCGATGGGAACGGCACGCATGGCATCTTCACTAATGGAGCTAATAAAGGGGGTAATCATGATTCCCATGACTAAGCCCGCACTGAGCATATTAAAGATGGGAAGGGTGGGGATGATTTTTTGCAGTAGTGGGGTAACAAACAGGAGCGCAAAATATCCATAGACCACAGTGGGAATGGCGGCTAAAAGCTCTAAGCACGGTTTAACGATTTCTCTCAGACGAGGGTGGGCAAATTCACTGAGGTAAATCGCAGCAACGGTTCCTAATGGAACAGCAACCATCATGGCAATCCCTGCGGTGACTAAGGTTCCTGATAGGAGCGATAAAATACCATAACGGGCCTGTTCTCCAAACAGAGGAGTCCATTCTGGTGCAGTGAGGAATTCAACCAGGGAAACTTCTTCAAAAAAAGATAAGGATTCTTTGGTCAGGAGAAAGAGAATTGAGATAGTGGTCGCAACCGTCGAGCAAGCTGCCAGAAATAAGATAAACTCAATGGCTTTCTCTCGCAAGAGACGAGTTTTTCGGGTAGAGTATTGGATGCTGTTAGATAGGGGAATGGGGCGATCGCTCATTATGTGATAGTGCTTCGCGCTGGTAATGGGTAATAGTTAATGGGCCGTTGCGAAAAAACATACAACGGTAGGAGTAATCATAAAATCACTCCTACCCATCATGAATCGAGCAGAATTATAATCCAGCTCTTAAGGGAACTCGACCCGTTTGACGATTAGTAAAACGACGTTGTGCGCTGCTGTAATCATTATTTGGAAGGGCAACATAGCCGACTTCAGCAGAAAACTTAGAGGCAGTTTGTAGATAATATTCTACAAAAGCTTTGACTTCAGGTTTATCAGCAGCAGCCTTATTCACATAGATGTAAATGGGTCGAGAGAGTGGACTATAACTCCCGTTATTAACCGTAGTTGTGGTAGGAGCTACTCCATTAATTTTCAGGGACTTGAGTTTGTCGGTGTTTTCTTTATAGTAGGCTAAACCAAAATAGCCGATCGCATTGGGATTATTTTGAATCCCACGGACTAAAACATTATCATCTTCACTACCCGAGAAGTCCGAACGAATGTCCTTGTCATCTAAAATCGCTTCTTTGAAATAGTCATATGTCCCGGAATCTAACCCAGGGCCGTAGAGCTTGAATTCGCTGTTAGGCCAGCTCGAACGAATTTGATTCCACTTCTTGATTCCCTGTCGTTGGGATTGGGACAGCCACATTTTTTGCAGTTCATCAACTTTAATATCACTGACAGCGGTGTTCTGTTTTGACACAACTATAGTAATGGCATCGTAAGCAACGGGTAATTCGATATACTCAACTCCGGCTTGTTTACAGGCTTGTTGTTCCGATGGCTTAATTGGACGAGACGCATTAGAAATATGAGTCTGTACTGAGGGGTTCGTGGAGCAAAACTTTTTGAAACCGCCACCCGTTCCAGAAACACCGACAGTAACTCTAGCATTATTGGGATTACTGGAATTATTTGACTTTTGGAAGTCTTCTGCCACAGCTTCAGTGATCGGGAATACCGTACTGGAGCCATCAATTTTGATGGTTGGCCGGCTTTGAGATTGCACGACTGATCCACTTAGGCTGATTGTGACTGCTATAAGTGAAAAAATACTGAACAATGAAATGGGACTGCGTAGTAATTTCATAGAACTCCGAGACTCAATAGAGTGAGTGGTTATCGCTTTTTGCAATCTACTGGAATTTTGAAACTTTCATGTAAATTAATCAATAACATTAATTTAAGAAAAAGTTAATCTTATCGAAGTTATAGGTAGAGATATGGATAACCGAGTGGGTGGGAAAGCCTAAAATATAAGGGAATAATTTGTCATTCGTGAAGTTATACAAATGTTAATCTTGCTTAAAATCTTAAGGTTTGTATAAGGTTTGTTGTTCTCGCTAGAGTAACAGAAGAGAGATTATGTACCACAAGACTATTCACTACTCCCTAGCGTGAAAGACTGTGTTAACGCCAGTCTTAGATGAGCTGAAACCCTTATTCTCTCATTGACTGTAATCCCGACTCCTTCGTCAAATCAGTCGCAAAACGCCCTTAACCAAAACTGACGTTGTATTAGCGTTGTATTAGCGTTGACGCAATTGATTCGGAGAATGAGAAGCTACATTACTACAATTTAAATACTCTGCACTGCAAGGATCGATCGGCTGCCCATACACCCCAGGGGGATAGACTTCAAAATGCAGATGGGGGCCGGTCGATTGTCCAGTATTTCCCACTAAACCGATGGTGTCGCCCTGACGCACTTGCATTCCTTCACGAACTAAAATTTTTGATAGATGGGCGTAAAGAGTGCGTGTACCATCGGCATGTAATAGGGTAATGGTTAACCCTCCGTTTCCAGCCGATTCTTTGGCAAACGTTACTTCACCATCTGCGGTAGCCCTGACTGGAGTACCGATGGGAGCCACAAAATCAACACCTACATGGAGTTCTCTGCCCCATCTACCAGTGGTACGCCATCCATAACCGGAGGAAATTCGAGCATTTTCTAGGGGATAAAGCCAGGTTGTTTGGCTAGGAGCCTGATTTTGGGGCTCTTCCAGGGAGGAGGGAGGAGAAACCCAAGCCCGATCGCCATTTTCTGTTGGATTTTCGGTTCGATTTTCCCATGGATTCCGGGGTTCTAGAGAGGGTTGTGGAAATCGACGCTCTGGTACTTGAGCGGTCGATAAGCCTCCTGTAGTGGGGATTACACCATCAGCACCAATGGCAAAATGGGAAAAGACTTGATACCCTCGATCTCTTAAGGGAAGAACAATAGAAGCCATACTTTGCCCATCGGTCAGGGCTTGTAGACCCTCGACTGGTTCTTGTTGGCTTCCTAATTGTTGAAATAAATGACACGCTTGCATCCGATGCTTGGGAATTCCTGTGAGGCGGCTAATTTCAGGAATATCTCGATCTTGGGTATTTTGAATAAAGATAAATCGGTTCTTTAAGGTACAGGTGTCGGTGGCAGATGACGACAAACCCCAGCTTTGGGCCATGGATTTTTGTTGAGGAATGAATACACGGGTTAAGGGTAAGAGGGCGACCGCTAACCCCAATATAGCCAAGTGCATACTTATTTTCATTATTATTCCTCCCAAGACCCAAAGATCCAAACGATTGCGTTAATCTTAGATTGAAGACTTATCTTATCGGCTCTTTCTATACTAAGGGTGAGTATTCCGGATAGTTTAAATCATTAACCATTAATAATTGTTAATGGTTAATTATTAATGGTTAAGGGTTAACTATCAACAACCACAGTACCTTTATGAGTGGTTTTGACCCATTTTAAGGTTTTGGGACGTACCGCAATCCGGGCAGATGTACTAGCCACAATTAAGAGCCAATGGAGCATATAGATAGTTCCTCTCAAGGTTTGCCAGAGCAGCGTAGGTAAACTCGATACCGCGCCCTTGACTCGATTAACCCGACGAATCCCTTGAATCATAGCAATTATAGACATGCCGACCATCAGAGTTGTCATGGGACTATAAACGGGCAGGCGATTTTTAGCGATCGCCATCAAACAATCGGGAATTGCTGCATTGGGGATAAAGTATTGTATAATCCAAAACATAAACATATCCCAGATTTTTATCCAGGGCATCCGCTTACTAAAAATCAACCGCCAATAATCCATATATCGTTGATATCCGCCCTCTGCCCAACGATTGCGCTGATGCCATAGGGCTAAAGCGCTGGTGACCCCTTCTTCCTGGACGGGAGGATCGAGGATAAAGTCTACATCCCACTGTTCCAAATGCAGGCGTAGGGTTAAATCCAAATCATCGGTAATCGTCTCTTCATTCCATCCCCCACATTGTTCGAGTGCCGTGCGTCGGACAAATTGACCATTGCCTCGTAACTCTCCAATCCCTCCTAGGGCAATTCGTTGTTGCTGGAAATAGGAATCGAGGGCCATTTCCGAGGCTTGACTGTGAGTCCAAACATTCACCGGAGCATTGGCGATCGCTTTTTGCAGTTGAATTGCGCCAACCTCCTGGCGATCGAACCCGGGTAAAACTCGTCGTAATAAATCTGGCGCAACTTGGGCATCTGCATCAAAAACCGCCAGTACCTCACCTCGAGTTAAGGGTAATACCTGATTGAGCGCTCCAGATTTACCCCCAGTTGCTTCGGCCGAGCGTCGCATCACCCGCAGATGGGGATACTCTTGGCAAAGACTTTCCAACACTTGGGGGGTGCGATCGCTGCTATTGTCATCAATCACCCAGACTTCATAGTGGTCTAAGGGATAGTCCTGAGTACAGAGCATCTTGACCAAAGGCGCAATCACCCGTTCCTCATTTTTGGCCGCTACTAACAAAGAGACTAAAGGCACATCAGAAGGAGAGTCCAGAGCCAACGGTTCTAAAGGTTTGCTGGGTTTAGCGGTTAAAACTCGAATGGCATGAATTCCCATGAGGGCAACCATTCCCCAAATCAGCCACAAACCCCAAGAGAGCAAATGTAGGGCGATCGTCCCACTCCAAATCACAATTAATAACACCGCTGCTTTCCGCCTGCGGCCTTCATAGACAATCCGATCAAAACAGGACGGGCTTATGTCCTGCTGCACGAAATCTCTGGAGGTGGGTTGAACGACTTGAGGATCGCTATCAGGGCTGTTCTGGCGATCGCCGATAGAATTGGACTTCTCCGACATAAGGTTATGGAGGCTCTTATCCTGACTGAATATTTGTATTGATCCCCTCTGAGACCAGAGAGGATGTGCTTTATTTTGACATACTCTCCAGCCTCCGCTTCGCTAAAGGCTGGAGATTCTCATTTATTCCAGGTTTCTGACGAGATCACTTACTTGATTGGGTTTCCTTGCAACAAGCATGGGTGAGACAGGAACCCTGGCGTTCCTTCTGAATTAGAAGCGGTTTCTGCTTGCCCAACAGTACCGTATTGAGTCCAATTTTCACCCAATTTCTTCATGCCTTTGTGCAAAATGTTCATCGCCGCCACTGTATCTTGGCATACTTCCAATTTGCAAGTTGGGAACGAATGAGTTCTCGTGCTTAACGATGTCTTTGGATTTTCAAATGAAGCTTACCTAGTCGTTTCCTGGCATCAAAGCCGTCCTTCCAGGACGGAGCTTTAAACCCAAATTCTTTGGTAGGATAAACTGTAGAACCCTTATTGTTAAGACCGGGCGTGTAAGTACAACTTTTATGACTACTGATCTCAGTGCCATTGAACCTGCCCAAGGCGGAGTTATCGGCGTTTATCAGCCTTACTACCAAGGTGGTAAGCGTGCTGCCTTACCCTATGCCATAGGTTTGTATGAAAAAACTTCGTTGGAAGGGGAACGCCGGATTGAAAGAGGAGAGAGTATCCCTTTTCTAGCTACTTGGTTTATTGTCTCGAAACTCCCCGCAGATGAGACGGTCTGTCGGATGCAGTTTGATGGTCAGTCAGAGCTGACGTATGAGGTGAAACTGCCCAATCATGAATTTATTGAGTTTTTGATTGAGTTGTATGTGACTTGGCGAAGAACGAAAACGGTTGATTTTTCGCAAACGTTCTACCGAAAACTATTACGATTAGATGACTAAGGATTAATGATGATTAAACAGTTGGGAGTGCGTGCGTGACCGGTATTAGTCAATATCTGCTGATAGGTTCCCTAGAATCTTACAGTGGTAAGTCAGCAAGTTTATTAGGCATTGGGGCACAACTGAAAAAGCGAGGTTGGGATATCGCCTATGGTAAGCCCTTATCTACTGGACATAGAAAGCTGATGGGTAAAGGGATGGATGAAGATGGCTCTTTTATTGCTCAGATTCTAGAGTTACCGAGCGATCGCCTCTATCCAACGTTAGTCTCAATGGATTGCCAGACCATTGAAGAGCGATTAACTCAGACTAATTCAGATAATCCTCAGGGCAGTTTTGCACAACATTATCCGACTGCACCCGATCAGTTGGTGCTGTTGGAAGGACCGGGAACTCTCGATGAGGGGAGATTATTTGGTTTGTCTTTAGCGCAGATGGCCGATCAACTCTCAGCCGGAATTCTGTTAGTAATTTCCTTTGAGGCACAACAGATTATCGATCAGGCCCTTTCAGCGAAAGAGCGTTTGGGCGATCGCCTCCTCGGTATTATTGTCAACGATATTACGGAAGACTTTATCGAGCGGTTTCCCCAAGACTATGTGCCCTATTTGGAATCTCAGGGTATTCCCGTTCTTGGCCAACTGCCTCGGAGTAATTTATTGCGAAGTATTAGCGTGCGAGAATTGGTGGATCGTCTAAACGCAACCGTACTCTGTCGAAGCGATCGCCTAGATTTGATGGTCGAAAGTCTACGCATTGGAGCGATGAATGTCAATTCAGCCCTGAAATATTTCCGTAAAGGACAAAATATGGCAGTGGTCACGGGGGGCGATCGCACGGATATTCAATTGGCCGCCCTAGAAACCTCAACCCAATGTTTAATCCTCACGGGTCATCTCTCTCCCTCAGAATTAATTATTAGTCGAGCTGACGAGTTGGAAATTCCCATTCTTACGGTAGACCTCGACACGTTGACCACTGTGGAAATCATTGATAATGCCTTCGGCACAGTTCCCCTTCACGAGCCAGTCAAAGTCAAGTGTATTTCTGAGTTAATCGCTGCCCACTTTGACCTAGACCGACTTTTAGGTTGCCTCGCCTAGGTAGGAGATGGGGAAGAAGGGGAGCATGGGGAGGATGGGGGGACAGGGAGGTATGGAGACACTCCAGACACGGAGATAAGGTCCGATGGTAAAGTGCATATTGCCCCCAAATTCACCTCAAATTCAAATTATCTGCTAGAATAACTCCGTTGTAGCGCCTAGTTGTTATTGGCATTGAGTCAATCCTTAGAAATTCCTAAACTTGATACCCTAGAGCAAGAACTGGCAACAATCCAGCAAACCGGATCGAAGCGGCTGGCCATCCTCGGTTCTCGCCATGTTCCCATAACTCATCAACATCTGATTGAAACGATGAGTTACTCCTTGGTTCTATCGGGAAACCATATCATTACCTCCGGAGCAACAGGGACCAATTTTGCTTCAGTCCGAGGAGCAATGCGAGCCGATCCCAACTTGCTGACGGTGATTCTACCTCAAAGCTTAGACCGTCAACCCAGAGAATCTCGGCAACTCCTGGAACAAGTCATTCACTTGGTAGAAAAACCGGAGAACAATGAATTATCTCTGGCTGAAGCCAGTTCCCTGTGTAATGCAGAAATTATTACCCGATGTCAGCAACTGATTTGTTTTGCCTTCCATGATAGTACGACCTTACTGCAAACTTGCCGTGATGCGGAAGAGCAACGTAAAGTGGTAACCTTGTTTTATTTTGATTAACGATCGTGAGGTGATGGATTTGTCCGTTTCTGTCTCTGCTCTGTTACTCTATGCGATCGCTGGAGCAGCTTTTTTAATCTATTTTCCCTTTTTTTGGGTCGCCTATGCTCGGTTTCAAGGGGGGATGCAGTATTTAGAAACTCCCAGAGCGCTGAGCGATCAATTGCCCGATTATGCCAAACGTGCCAATTGGGCCCACCAGAATTCCATTGAAGCGTTTATGATTTTTGCCGCTGCTGCGGGTATGGCCTATGCGACTGGGATAGACTCTATGGTGGCAGCTTATGCGGCTGGAGTATTCTTGATCGTTCGTGGATTGTATAGTATCTTTTATATTCTCAATATTCCCTTGGGGCGATCGCTTATGTTTGGCATTGGGTCGTTATGTAGTCTGACTCTGTTTGCCTTAAGCTTGCTTCAAGTGAGTCTCTAAATTTTGGCTTTCCCCGGAATGGGGGATAGGCTAATTGTGTCCGCTAGTGTTTGATTATTCCTATGGCTTCTTCCTATTCCTTTGATGTAGTTAGTGACTTTGATGAACAAGAGTTAGTTAATGCTCTAGACCAAACGCAACGGGAAATTAAATCGCGTTATGACTTAAAAGACTCAAAGACGATTGTAGAATTGGTGGACAAAACTACAATTACCATCAATACGGATAGTAATTTAACGTTAGAGTCAGTCTCTACCATTTTGCGGACTAAAGCCGCCAAGCGTAACCTATCCTTGAAAATTTTCCAATTTGGGGATATCGAGGCTGCTGGAGGCAACCGAGTCCGTCAGGAAATTAAGCTTCAACGTGGTATCGATCAGGATTTGGGGAAAAAGATCAATAAGCGCATTCGCGATCAATTTAAGAAGGTGCAAGCATCGATTCAAGGGGATTCTTTGCGAGTTTCATCAAAATCTAAGGATGAATTGCAACAGGTAATGCAAATGTTGAAACAGGAAGATTTACCCGTAGCTTTGCAGTTTACCAATTATCGTTAGTTTGGGTAATGGGTAATATTCGTGTCTCCCGATCCCTCATTCCCCCTATTCAATGATAATTTCCACGCGACGATTGCGTTGTCGTGTAGAGTCAGAGTCATTGGGGACTAAAAACTGAGTTTCTCCATAACCAACTCGGAGAAAATGGTAGCCATCTCCTAATCCAATATAGAGATATTCATAGACGGATTCTGCTTGTTGTAAGGAGAGTTCTAGGTTTTCTTGGGCATCTCCTAAATTATCGGTATAGGCGTTAATTTGAATGGTAGAGTCGGGGAAATTGCGTAATTCAGCGATAATGCTATTGAGTAAGTCTGATTGTTTAGGATTTAGGGTAGTGCGATCGCCTTCAAAGAGCAAGTCACTCGGTAGCGTCACCATGAAACTCTTGCGGGAAGCGTAACCCGATTGACCGGATAATTGCTGCTCTAGTAAGCTCAGACGAGTCTGAATCGGTTTTTGGGCTAAGGGTTGATTGAGTTGAAGTTCCAACTCGGTGAGACGCTCCTCCAAGGTGGTTAAGTCTTCTTGCAGTTGGTTTAAATCTTCTAGAGCTTGCTGACGCTGCTCTGGACTAACCGAAAGTAAGGTGGCTGAGGAACGAAATTGCCACCATTGAGCATTGAGGGGATTAAACGGTTGCTCAAACACCCGTTCAATCAAGGGCATTTGTGGATAGGGATCGGGGTAAAAGAAAGCAATGATAATACCCACTAGAAAGGCAATAGAGCTGCTCACCCCTAGCAACAACAGACGAAATATCGTCACTAAGAGAAACGTAACAACCGTTCTCTGGGGAGTAGGAGTAGGATTGGGAGAATCAGATGCTTCAGTCACAGATAGGTTATCCACAATCAACTGAATGTGTTATTAGGGACTCAGATCGAAAGACCACAAAAATCGTACCGTAAGGAAGGCGATCGCGGCCAGAACACAAAGAAATTTTAAATCTCTTGAAGATCCCTTCCTTTTAAAGCCTAATTCCTTGTACTCTAGTAGAGACAGGAAGGACTTATACTCCTCACTGGGGCTTTGCTTCTCACACATCCCCCATTCGCGAGCTTGAAGTTCAATGCCTAAATTCCCATGGAGCCTAAAATCGCTCTTACCTAAACCCTCCGTGCTGCTGTTAGCACTTTTACTGCTGCTGCTGCCTAAATCTGCAATGGCTGGGACCATTTCAGATTCGGCCTCTGGTAATTCTACCCCTGAAGCTGCTGCAAACCCCATGAATCCAAGTTCAGAATATAGCGATCCCCTCGATAGTCCCTATCCCATCCCCTGGAGTTGGGTCATGAATACCCACGCAGAAGTTTCTTCAACCCAAGGTTCAGGACTTCGCTATTATCGCACTCCTTCCTTGGTCTCTCCAGATGGTCAATATGCAGCCTATAGTCGGATTCAGTTTCAGATCCGATCGCAACTGCATTCGAGTCGAGTCACGAGTGTGATGTTTTTGGAGAATTTGCAAACCGGTAATCTAGAGGTGGTGACGGCTAGTTCTCCTTTGGCCAATAATCCGTTTGATGGGAACCCAGAAGTTCAATTGCCCGGGGTGATTACCATGTTAGTACCCGTGTCTTGGTCGGAATTGGGCGATCGCCTCTTGGCGCGGCAGTTTGAAGGAGTGTTTAGTTCTTCTACGGTATCGGATTATGCAGTTATTTGGAACCGTCATCTCAATCAAACGAAAACAGTAGCCCCAGCCCAAGTGAATTATAGCCATGCTGTATTGCTCGGTTGGTCAGCCAATAATGCCAATCATGTGCTATTTAGAGCCGGTATTCTCGGAGATGAAAATTGGCCAATGTGGGCAGTCAATCCAGAGGGTAAAACACTCCTTGCAACAGATGATCGGCCTCAGACCTTTGGTCGTTCGGTCGCTGAAGCTTGGGCCGGCCCCCAAGCCCACTATCATCGTTAGCTTACTACGAGAATTTCCTAATAATTTAATAGTTGCTAAAGAGTAATTATGATTCCTCTTCTGTCATTTTCCGAGATTCCGAGGAATTTGCCTCATTATAACCAGCGATTGCTGACGAAAGAATCGAGGTTTGACTCTCCTTTTTCGGAGACGGATAGAAGAAGGATCGTATCATTTTCCTTTTGAAGCAACTATATTTTGGGTTGATAAATAGGTTCTTACAGCGCTTTGCTGGCGTTATGAGAGAGAGTATTGAATCCTCAAAGCTATGTACCGAAAGCCTATTCCCTATTCCCTAGCGCAAAGCGCAAAGCGCTATAACTCTGAACCAACCAATAGGTCTTCATTTCTCCTTTGCCCTTTACCGAAATGATGCCCCGTTCTTCAAACTGAAAACGGTCTTTTAACACCTCATAAACCTGATAACTGACATGAATTCTACCCGCAGTTCCTGAAGATTCCATGCGCGAGGCTGTATTCACGGTATCGCCCCATAAATCATAACTAAACTTGCGGACTCCAATGACTCCAGCCACCACCGGTCCGGTGTGGATACCAATGCGAATTTGTAGAGCTTCCCCATTTTCTAGGGTAAAGTCTTGCATTACTTTCTGCATGTCTAATGCCATGGCTGCCATAGCTGCGGCATGATCGGGTTGAGGGATAGGCAGTCCGCCAACCATCATATAGGCATCCCCAATGGTTTTGATCTTTTCTAATCCATGTTTTTCGGCTAAATGGTCAAAACTGGAAAACATTTCATTCAGGCAATTAACCAAATCAATGGGAGCTAGGCGAGCCGATAAGGTGGTAAAGCCGACGATATCGGAAAATAAGATAGTGACCGATTCAAAGTATTCGGCGATCGCCTGAGTTTCTTGCTTTAGTTTCTCTGCGATCGCCTCTGGTAAAATGTTCAGTAATAATTCTTCTGATTTCTCTCGCTCTCGACGCAAATCTGCGGTTCTCTTTTCTACCCGTAACTCTAATTCTTGATTACTTCTTTCCAGGGCAGCAAAAGACTCTTGAAGTTGGGAAGCCATTTGATTAAAAGAGTGGGCTAAGATTTTTACCTCTTGCACCCCTCTGACTTCCACATTCTGGGCTAAGGTATCATTATTACAACGACTTAATGCAGCTTTCGCTAACTTCTGAGAGCCGTCGATAAGCTGCATAATGGGTTCGCTAATCCAATGGGCACTCATCCATCCAAACCCAGTCGCAATGAGCAGAGCCAGGGAACACAGTTGAATCGTGCGCCAGGTATTGGCATAAATTTGACCCATAAAATCAGACTCTGGAACCACCACCACAATCAACCAATCTAAGCCCAAATTA
Source organism: Roseofilum reptotaenium CS-1145 (assembly GCF_028330985.1). Lineage (NCBI taxonomy): Bacteria > Bacillati > Cyanobacteriota > Cyanophyceae > Desertifilales > Desertifilaceae > Roseofilum > Roseofilum reptotaenium. The sequence continues at coordinate 25,505 of NZ_JAQMUE010000014.1, forward strand.
TCTTGATAGGGCGAAACTTGCACAAAGGAGCGATCGCTAGACTGGCCAAAATTCAATTGTTTTACCTCTTCGATGCTCTCTAACTGTCTCTCCTGCATCAAAAACTCAGCCGTTTCTCGAATTAAGCGATCGGAACTTTCACGAGCCATTAATCGTTGTGGATTTTTGCCCCCTGCACCTAAGAGAAAAGGCGGAACAGTGCTTGAACTCGCGACTAAAAGACCGGATCGCTCGATAATAAAAATTTTGCCAGAGGGACTGACTTCAATAGTGGATAAAAACTCACTCATGCCACTGAGAACCAAATCCACCGCCATCACGCCACCCATACTGCCATCAGCATTCAAAAATAACTCAGAGGCGGTAATGCCGAGAGCGCCATAACGAAACAAATAAATATCACTCCACGTCCCGGTTCTGGATTCGAGTGCGGCTTGATACCAGGGTCTTTGGCGAGGATCGTAGGGAGCCGTTTCGCGAATGAGATTCTGGCGATCGCCGTTTTCTGAGAGTGCATAGAAGCGCCCGATCTGATCGTCTTCTCCCAGTACTTCCTTAACAATTAAGCTTTGATCCGCCTCTCGACTAATGGCAAAATAACCGCCATTGGGTTTGCCAATATAGAGTTCTCGCAACCTCGGGAAAAGCTGAATTTGTTGCCAAAAATGGTCTTGTAGTTGCTGAACATTATCCTCATCCAGTTTGCCCGCTTCTACTGCCTGACGATTGACCTGATTAATCTGAGGCGGTTCTTGTAGATAATCGGTGAGATGTTGTTGCGTTCGTTTTGTCACTTCATCCCGTAACTGACCGGCGAGCTGATTCACTGCTTGTTGTCCATTACGCCAAGATAGGTACCCAGTAATTCCCACAGCGGCGGAAATTTGCACAATAAAAGGCACAATCAAAACGGCACGCAGGGAAAGCTGATTAGATAAAGATAATCTGGGTATCATAGTTGAGGGAATAGGCAATAGGCAATGGGGAATGGGGAATAGGCAATGGGGAATGGGGCATCTTGATGTCTCCCCATTTTTCAGAGGAGAATCAAACCACTTCTAGACCCCTTGTTGTTCGGTTTCAGTCTCTGGATCGAGAGAGGTAGCTTTTTGACTAAAGAATTGAAAATATAAGGAATTGCACCATTCTTTAATCGGAAACGCTAAAAACGTGATCGGGTTAATTGTCACAATAATATTGCGACTATCGGCTTTCGCTTGATGAATAATTTGCTCGGCGACCCAATCAGCAGATAACACTCCAATGGGATTCAGATTACTCTTAAACGGCCCTAAAATCAGTTTACGAACAATACAAGGGGCATCCAAACGACGTAGGGTAACTAGATCGCCGATGGTGCGTTTAGAGAGTTCATATAAGGGACTGAAAGCAGGTGAAACTTCGGCTTCAGACGTATTGACCCAAACTTCTTTACAAGCCATATCTCGGTTAGTGTGAATGGTTTTTAGGAATTGCTCCATCAACCGCCATGTGGAAAAAGCATTCACCTGATAGGACTGTTCGATCGCCTCTGGAGTGCGATCGCCATGCACATTAATGCCATGGTTGAGAATCAGAATATCAATCTTTTGCAGGTGAGCCTCTAGTTCCGCCTCTTTCCCCACTTGCCAAGAAATGGTCGGAATAGCTACAGCTTCAGAGTCAATGGTAATCTCAATATCACCCTCTCCAGAAGTGAGAGCGATGGGTTTTGCACCCTGTAAGTGTAGATTATAAAGCAGCGATCGCCCTAACGATCCAGAAGCACCCGTTACCGCTACCGTTTTGCCCTTTAAAGATAAAGCCGTTCCCATAATCCGATCCACCAATGTAAACGTGCCACAAAAATAAGCATTCTGATTATCAAAATGATGTCGCCAATGATAACTACGATTGACCATTCCCTGGCTAGGAATAGCATCAAATGCCCCTGGACGGTGAGTTGAGTCTGTCCACTCCTCCATTCCCGGAACTCCCGATCCTCGACCGATGGCCGTTAATAAAAACGTAGCAGAATAAAGAATGGCCGCCCCTATGCCCCACAGTTGATCGTTGAAATACACAGCTATAGCCAACCCTAAACTGGCAGAGAGTACCATCACCAGACTTTCCGGCACATCATTGTACCAATGGGCTTTTTGATAAATCTCTGTGCTAACGGGAGTCAAATCGGGGCGAAACACCCGATGATGCCAAACATGCAAGCGATAGAGGGGCTTCCAAACATGGGCTAAAGCATGATAACCATCACGTACACACTCCACAGCGGCGATCGCCAGTAAGCCCCAACCTAAACTCAGCCAGCTCAACCGATCCAGAGTATTCATCCACTCTGCCCATAATAGACCATCTAACGCAAACAAGAGTAGAACGAACCAACTGAACATACAGACTCCTACAGACCACCATCTTTATATCGCCCTATTTCTAGCGCCCAGCACTATAAGGGTTTCATCTCAGTTTACAATTGCTTTTCACGAATCACCATTCAGCTTACAGAATATGCGGTAAACTGTCGCTTAAATGCGGAAAGGTTCAAACAATCCTAAAATGGGATGTTGACTGTTACTCAAAACTCCAGGTGAGGTTGTGAAACTTTTTGTTTACCATACGCCCGAATTAACCCCGACTGACCATTTACCCGAATGTGCGATCGCTGTAGATGTTCTTAGGGCTACGACGACTATTGCCACAGCCCTTGACTCTGGCGCAGAAGCGGTACAAGTGTTTAGTGATATACAGAAACTGATGGATGTCAGTACGGAATGGCCAGAAGATCAACGTCTACGCTTTGGAGAGAGAGGAGGAGCAAAAGTTGAAGGATGCGATCTTGGCAATTCTCCCTTAAGTTGTACGCCAGAGGTGGTCAAAGGCAAGCGTATTTTTATGAGTACAACCAATGGAACTCGCGCTCTACAGCGGGTAGAAGCAGCAAAAAGCGTCATTACTGGAGCCTTAATTAATCGTCAATCAGTCGTCAATTATATTACCAGCCACGAACCAGAGAGTATCTGGATTGTTGGATCGGGATGGGAAGGGCAATTCTCCTTAGAGGATACCGTTTGTGCGGGGGCGATCGCCCATAGTCTGTTAACGGAATTTCCCCTGTCTTCTGCGGTTTCGGAAGTGAACGATGAAGTCATTGCTGCCATTGCCCTCTATCGCCAATGGCAAGAAGACTTAGTCGAGCTGCTCCAACAGGCTAGTCATGGTAAGCGACTACTGAGTTTAAATGGTATAGAAGATATTGAGTATTGTGCCCAACTCGATAGTGTACATGTTTTACCGATTCAGAAAGAACCTGGAGTTTTAGTCTCCCATCATTAACCATTTGGAGGTTGATCAACGTAACTTATGAAAGCGATTGTAATGAGCGCTCCTGGGAGGCCAGATGTACTACAACTCCAGGATGTCCCGGAACCTAAACTCGAAGGGGAGCGCCAACTGCTGGTGCGCCTGAAAGCGGCTGGAGTTAACCCCATTGACACCAAACTGCGAAAACGAGGAACCTTTTACCCCGATCGAATGCCTGCCATTCTCGGTTGCGATGGGGCAGGAGTCGTAGAGGCGATCGGATCAGGGGTGCAAAACTTTAAGGTCGGTGATGCAGTCTATTTTTGCAACGCTGGACTCGGCAGCCATCCGGGAAACTACGCCCAATTTGCCACTGTGGATGAACGGTTTGTAGCCCACAAACCTACCTCCCTCAGCTTTGCAGAAGCCGCCGCCGCACCCTTAGTGCTAATTACTGCCTGGGAAGCTCTCTATGATCGCGCTCACCTGCAACCGGGCCAAACCACCCTCATCCATGCTGGTGCGGGTGGAGTCGGTCATGTGGCCGTGCAGCTCGCTAAATTGCAAGGTGCATCGGTTTGTACCACTATCGGCTCCGTAGAAAAAGCTGACTTTGTGCAAAGCCTAGGTGGAGATCGAGCCATCTTTTATAAAGAAACCGACTTTGTTCAGGAAACTCTCAACTGGACATCGGGAGAAGGAGTTGACGTAGCCTTCGATACCGTGGGTGGGGCAACCTTTGCCCAAAGTTTTCCCGCAGTTCGCGTCTATGGCGATCTCGTCACTATTCTGTCTCCCGCCGCTGATACTAACTGGAAAATTGCCAGAGACCGGAATCTGAGCATTAGTTTAGAATTAATGCTCACGCCCATGGTGCAAGGTCTGGTGTATGCTCAACAAGATCAAGCCAAAATTCTCCAGCAGTGCGCTCGTTTAATTGATCGGGGAGACCTAAAAATCCATTTGGGAACTACTTTTGCCCTCAAAGATGCCGCAGCCGCCCATGAACTCCTAGAGAACGGCTCAATGATGGGCAAAATTGCCCTGTTGATTGAAGAATAGGGAATAGGAAAAACCTAATTTTTCCCTATTCCCTTCCAACGACATGAGGAGATAAAAGCCATGGTCATGACTGTAGGGCAAGTATATACCCAAGACCTCATCGGGGAACATCGGGTCACCTTACCGGGTTTGAACTGGCAAAACTATCAACAAATCCTTCAGGCGCTACCTGAACGTCGAGGGGCACGTTTAACCTATGATTGTGGCGTTTTAGAAATTACAGTGCCCTCCGAATACCATGAATTCTGCCTACGACTGATTGAACGCTTTATTCTGATTTTGATCTACGAAATGGGGATGAAAATTAAAACTATGGGATCGACGACCATAAACCGTGAATCCCTAGACCGTAGCTCTGAACCGGATTGTGCTTACTATATTCAACATCAGTCTCAAGTGGCTGGTCGTCCGGTCAATTTTGAGGTCGATCCTCCCCCCAATTTGGTGGTCGAAGTAGACATTACCCACACGGATATTGATAAAAATCAGTTCTATGCCAGCTTAGGAGTGTTGGAGTTGTGGCGCTATAACGGGAAAGAGTGGCGGATTTATCAACTGCAAGGGGAAGTTTATGAAGAGTGCGATCGCAGCCCCCTATTTCCTTGGGTAAAAAAAGCATATCTCTATAATTTCTTAGCCGAAGCCCAAAAGGACGAGATGGAAGCAGAGAAAACCCTTCGCGACTTTGTGTGCCAGAATATTAAAAGGGATAATGGTTAAAGCCGAACAGAGGAGAACCATAAAATGACTGTTTCTGATACCGATAAAGGTCAAAATTTAACAAAAAAACCCTTGCCTCCACCTAGCCACCCAGCCCAAATCTCAAAACCCTTTCAACCCGGAAATTTAATTAAAAAAATTGTTAAACACGCCCACGCCAATAAAGCCTCAGATGTTCATATTCGGGTTGGGCAGGTGACTCGATTTCGAGTGCGGGGCAAAATGATAAAGTTAAAAGAGCAAAATGCGGTTACGCCAGAACTCTTTGAACAGTATTTGGCTGATATTCTTACCCCAGAGCAACGGCAACAATTTGCCCAAGATAAGGAATTAGATACCGCCATATTTTATGAAGGATTGGTGCGCTGTCGGGTCAATTGTTTTGATTCCCTAACTGGGGGAGCGATGGTGTTACGGTTGATTAGTCTGGAGATTCCCACCATCGAGCAATTGGGTTTACCGGAAGTGCTACAAAATATCATTTGTAGTCAACAAGGTCTCATTTTAGTCACTGGGCCAACGGGGTCAGGAAAATCAACTACATTGGCAGCAATGATTGATTTTCTTAATAAGAGCGAACATAAGCATATTGTCACCATTGAAGATCCCATTGAGTATGTGCATCCATCCCATAAGTGTTTACTCAGTCAACGGGAAGTGGGTTTGCATACCCATGATTTTCACCAAGCCTTGCGATCGGTTTTGCGGGAAGACCCGGATGTAATTTTAATTGGGGAAATGCGCGATCGCGTAACTGTAAATACGGCTTTGCAAGCCGCTCAAACCGGGCATTTGGTGTTAGGAACCCTCCATACTCGCAATGCGATTAATGCCATCAATCGTCTTTTAAACCTTTATAATGCTGAAGAACAGCCATCAGTTCGCATTCAGGTAGCAGATTGTCTGGTGGGGGTTGTAGCTCAATTACTACTTCCGACCACGGATGGAAGAAGAACAGCCGCCCATGAAATCTTGGTGAATACTCCAGCGATGCAAGATTATTTATTGAAAGGCGCTGAAGAGGAAGCGTTCCAATTAATGCAAACGGGCGAGATGGAGGGCATGTGTGTGATGAATCAATCCCTGTATAAACTGATTTTAGATGGCCGGATTACGATTGAGGAAGCACAAAAGATTTCTGCTGATGCGGGTGAGTTGGATCGGTTAATGAGGACTGGAGGTTATGATACTCATCAATCTCCACGGGATTGGCAATAGTTAGAAAATTTTCAGTTTTGGAGCTGAATCAATACAGTACAATTATTCTCAGTAAGATTCTCAAGAGTTACGACTGGTCTACAAAATTAAGGAGGAGACAATTTCTATGTCTAAAGAGGAAGTAATACGGTTTTTGCACGAGGTGATGGACAATGAAAAGCCGGAACATCAAGATTTACGCGAAGCGTTGGAAGAAGCGACTAACCCAGAGACATTTATCCAAATCGTAAATAAAGAGGGATACGACTTTGAAATAGCTGAACTCGAAGAAGTAGCCCATGAACAGGGTGAAGCTAAAGGGATTACCATTCGTCGGCCAACGGGCGTGTGGCATTGGTTACGCAATGTCAATTGGCTCGATCGCACGAAAACGACATCGCCTTGATGGATGGCTAGTGTGGGAAGATATAGCAGAGAAAGAGTCAGTTAGGACTCCAGTTCAATACTGAAACCTATTCCCTATTCCCCATTCCCTATTCCCTAGCGCGCAGCGCTATAGAAAGGAAACCAGCGATCGAGACGGATTGGATGGCTGATTACTCTGGGTACTGTTTCCTTGAGGGTGTAAAACAGTATTCCCTCTAGAGGGATCTGTCCACTAAATTGAAAAAGGATATTTTTTTGCAGGGTGTCATCATTCCTATAGACAATATACAAAAACTTTAGCCACAATCTTATCGTGTTGCTTGGATAAAGTTTAATCCGATCACTTCAACCCATTCTCTTTGAAAAATGATAGCAACCCTGAAGTCTACAACTCCTCAATTAGAAGAACTAAAAACGCGGGTCACCGAGATCTACGATATTAATGCGGCTGTTTCCGTACTCTATTGGGATCAATCGACCTATATGCCCTCTGGAGGGGCTGGTGCGAGGGGACGACAGATGGCCCTCTTGCGCCAAATTGCTCATCAGAAGTTGACCGATCCTAGCTTAGGAAAGTTGTTAGCGGATTTACAGACTCAGGAGAAAACCTGGGATTATAGTTCCCCAGAAGCAAGTTTGATTCGCCTCACTTATCGGAATTATCAAAGAGCGATCCAAGTACCTGGGGATTTTGTGGCTCAGTTTTCGGCCCATCGCAGTCGATGTTATGAAGCGTGGGCTAAAGCTAAGGAAGAAGATAATTTTGCTCTAGTGCAAGCGGAGTTAGAAAAAAACCTAGATTTCACTCGCCAGTATGCGAATTTTTTTTCTGGCTATGATCATATTGCCGATCCATTAATTGAAGAGGTTGATTATGGGATGACGACGGCAACGCTGAGGCCGTTGTTTGCCCAGTTGCGTAAGGAGTTAGTCCCTTTGGTAGAGGCGATCTCCTCTTGTCCTCCACTCGATGTCTCCTGTGTACAACAAGGGTTCGATCGCCAAAAACAATTGCAGTTTACCCTGAATCTCCTGCGGCAGGTGGGGTATGATTTTTATCGCGGTCGTCAGGATGAAAGCTTGCATCCGTTTACTACCAGTTTTTCCATCGGCGATGTGCGGATTACGACTCGTGTACGGGAGAATGATCTGACGGAGGCTTTGTTTAGTACGATCCATGAGATGGGCCATGCTTTCTACGAGCAAGGGTTAGATCGAACTTTAGAAGGGACACCTTTAGCAGAAGGGACATCCGCTGGAGTCCATGAAAGTCAGTCTCGACTGTGGGAAAATTTGGTCGGGCGATCGCCAGAATTTTGGCAGTATTTTTATCCCCAATTGCAAGAAATGTTCCCAGAGGAACTGAAACCGGTGTCCTTAGATACGTTTTATCGAGCGATCAACCGGGTGGAGCGATCTCTCATTCGTACGGATGCGGATGAGGTTACTTATAATCTTCATGTGATGATTCGTTTTGATCTCGAATTAGAGTTATTAGAAGGATCGTTAGAAGTACGCGATCTTCCTGATGCTTGGAATGCTCGCTATCAGTCCGATCTGGGCGTGTGTCCGCCGAGCGATCGCCTGGGTGTACTTCAGGATGTTCATTGGTATACCTCGACGCTAGGAGCCATGTTCCAATGCTACACTTTGGGAAACATCATGAGCGCTCAAATTTATCAAGCCGCTCTCCAGGATCTTCCTCACCTTAAAGACAACATTGCCCAAGGTGATTTTGCCCCTTTACAGAACTGGTTAATCGATCATATCTATCAATTTGGCAGTGTCTATACTCCACTAGAATTAATGCAAAACGTCACAGGTAGCGATCTGAAAATCACCCCATTTTTGGATTACATTCAGCAGAAATATCGGCAGTTGTATGATTTCTAATAAGTGCAAACCCTAATTACCACAAGTAGGGGCGAAAAAACTTTCGCCCCTACAACTATGTCTCACTGTTAATCGAATCAACGATATTGTTTTCACCAACGACTTGTTCAGGGCCAACAATCGACAGACAGCCAGAAGTAAGATAAATTTTAGAAATAGCCTGGGCTTGGTCAAGGGTCACTTGAGCAATCGTTTCTTGAAAGTGGTCATCAAATTCAATTCCTAACCCAATGGTTTCATACCATCCCAAAATTTGGGCAATCTGGGAATTGGTTTGTTTGCCTAATGCATATTGCCCCAGCAGTTTATTTTTACTCGTACTCAAGTCATCTAGGGTTAGGGACGTTTCGCTTAAGCGCTCGACTTCTTCTTGTAGGGAAGTAATGGCAATTTCCGTATTACTCGGAGCAGTCCCCATATATACGACAAACTGGGACAAATCTTGACGAGTGGGATAAAAGGCGGAAACATCATAGGCTAATCCCCGTTTTTCCCGCAATTCCACAAACAAGCGGCTCGATAAGCCATTACCTAAATAAGTATTGAGCAATTTCAACACGGCATAATCTGGACTCTTGACCGGTGCGCCTGGATAGCCGACCATGACAATGGATTGTTGGGTGTCTTGGGGTTGAATGACAGGAGATATCCCAGACATCCGATCGAGATTGAAGGGTGGAAAAGGCGCTTGAGGGATGGGTTTTTCTGGTGCTTCCCAATCGCCTAAGATATCCTCAACTAAGGAAACAGCTTCTGATACATTAATCCGTCCACAGATGCTAATGACTAAGTTATCGGGACGAAAATGGGCTTTATGGAAGGCTTGTAAATCGTTCTGGGTAATGCGCTCAACACTTTCTAGGGTTCCCAGAGTCGATTTTCCGTAGGGATGATCCCCATACATGGCTTCGCGCAAGCCTTTGAACGCTAAGGAAAACGGTTGTTCTTGGGATTGGCGAATACTTTGTAAAACTAGGCGCTTTTCTAATTGTATTTGCTCTAGGGGAAAAGTGGGCGATCGCATCAACTGGGCGACTAACTTAAATAAAGGCACAAAATCCCCAGAAACGGTTTTCAGACTCATGAGAAAATAATCTGCGGCTGCATCTGCACCACAGCTTGCTCCCACCGACTCAATTTGTTCGGCAATATCTGACCAAGAAAAGTCCGGGGTTCCTTTGGTGAGCAAGGAGGCGACTAAGTTAGCGATACCTGCTTTTTCCGGAGGATCGCAACTGCATCCAGAGCGCAAAAACCAACGACTCGAAACAATATCGGCGATCGCATTTTCTACCACTAACAGCACAATACCATTGCTCAGTTGCAAGCGAGAGGCTCGATTCGATTGAAGTGAAGAGAGAAGACTAACTGTCATGTCAATTAAAAATTAAAAATCATGGGTAATGGGCGATCTCCGAGTTCCCCTATCCCCCCATCTCCCCACACCGTCACCACAACGGTTTCAACTGGGTGACAACATAGCGATCGGGGTGTAAATATTCTCCAGCTACACGCTGGATTTCTTCGGGAGTGAGAGAGCGCACTCGATGGGGATAACTCACCGCTTGCCTGGCTTGAGCGACGGTATTGTAATATCCATATAATCCTGCCAATTGACTAGGGGTTTCCGTAGAGAAGGCATAATCATTACACAGTTGACGCTGGCACGATCGCAATTCAGTCTCCAAGATGGGGGTTGTGCGGAGGGTATCCAGGCGATCGCGAATCAACAATTCTACATCGTTCAGATATTTCGGCTCTAGCCAAGCTGTAATTGTAAACAGGCTAGAATCCTGTTGCAGAGAAAAGTCACTGCCAACCCCATAAGCTAAACCCTGTTCTTGTTGTAATTCTCTCACGAGACGGGAAGTCCGTCCACTGGCTAAAAGTACGGAAATTAAATCCAGAGCATAAGCGTCACTGAGGCGATCGACTCCTGGCCCTAGCCATGCCATCATTAATCTGGCTTCTTCTAAGCGAGGGTACTTGAATTCCTTTCTACGAATGGTTTCTAGAGGAAAAATCGAAGGTGCTTTTCGGGGTTTGTAGCTATGGTCTGGGGTGAGGTGGTGCGGCGATAATGGAACCCATTGCTTGGGGGATCTTCCTTTTTTCTCACTGCTCCTTTCTTTTTTAAACCCCACAAAACTTTTACTGACTAAATGAATCGCTTCCGTTTCCGTAATATCTCCGACTAACACCACGGTCATATTCTCCGGTTGGTAACACTGCTGATGAAATACCTGCATTTGTTGCGGAGTATGGGTTAAGACTTGTGCTTGCGTTCCCAGTACAGAGCGTCCATAAGGATGATCGGGATATAAATTTTCCAGCAAAGAAGAAAACCCTAGCCAGTCTGGATCGTCCTGAACTTGTCTTATTTCTGACATTACTACTTCTCGTTCTTGCAAAAATTCCTCTTCCGGAATCGCCGGATGGAGTAAAATTTGGGCTAAATAGGGTAGGGTATCAGCCAGATGATGAACAGCAGTATTAATGTAGAAATGAGCATAATCATAGCTGGTGGCCGCATTACTGACACCACCTCGATTTTCGATGACTTGGTCAAATATCCCCGGCCCAATGCGAGATGTTCCTTTGAACACCATATGTTCTAGGAAGTGGGCGAGTCCGGGTGCGTCTTCTGGTTCTTGCATTGCCCCTGCTTTTACCCACACATCCGCAACCACTGCGGGGGTGGCTGACATTTGCTGATGGATCAGGGTTAAGCCACTGTCTAGTTTTAGGGTGCGAGCCGGAAAATGGGGGAGCGACAATAATTGTGCCAAGGGTTTGACAGGTTATATTATTTGATCACGAGATATTACACGCTTTTTTTTGATTTTTTTGTAGTTTAGGATACAAAATAGTGGCGAGTTGAGTCGGGGTGACAGATTAATTAAAAATGATATAAATAATTCAAAACTAATAAAAAACCATGATTGTCATACATCATAACCCAGACTGTGGCACGTCCCGCAATGTTCTCAAAGCGATTGAAACGGCTGGCTATCAACCCATCATCATCGAATATTTGAAAGAAGGCTGGACAAGACCTCAGTTGTTAGCTTTATTTGCTGCTGCTAACTTAACCCCATCGACCGCTTTACGCAAAACTAAATCTCCAGCAGACGAACTCGGTCTTTTAGCACCCAATGTAACCGATGAAGAGATTCTCAATGCTATGCTAGAGTACCCAATTCTGGTGAATCGTCCCATTGTCTGTACTGAAAAAGGGGTTAAACTCTGTCGTCCTAGCGAAGTTGTCCTCGAGCTTCTGGAAAAATGGCCCCCCGGTCCCTTTGCTAAAGAAGATGGAGAACTCATCATCGATAGTAAGGGTCAACGAGTTAGTTAATTCGATTCTATTCCTCTATCTAGGATTTAACAGTTTACGCTCACCTCTATGTATTCCAATTCGGAAACAGAAATTAATAGAGGTGTCTTTATATTCTTTCTTGATGATGATAATATGAGTGCGAATCGTAATTTGAGTTTAGTTGAAATTTTGGAAAAAATCCTCAATTATACTTCTATCGATGATCGAGTAAGAGCCAAGTTAAGACCGGGACTTTCAAGACAAGAAATTCAAGCAAAAGTGTGCCATTTTAATTTTCCGTTCTCCCTTCCTCAAGAAGTTGAAGAACTCTATCAGTGGCACGATGGATTCGATCTTGATGATTATGACTGTCAATTATTTCATTATCACACTTTTTTAACCCTTGATGAGGCCTTAGAGACATGGAAAGACTTTCAGGACGATGGCTTTATTCAAAAGGATTTACTTCCACTCTTTACTTTTGAGGGAGAGTGGTACTGTATACAAGTAGAGAAGACCAAACAAGAAAGTGGGCAAATTTGGTTTGTTTATCACGATGATGGTATTGTTTATGACAGTCTCAAGGCTATGTTATTCTCAATTTTAGAGTGTTATGAAGTTGGAGCCTATCAACCCATCCTAAAAAATGGTCGGGTGTATACAGAAGTCGATCGGGAAAAAGTGGCTGAGGTTAAGCTCAAATATAATCGAGTACGCCAACAAACACTTAACCAATATGAAAAACATTTTTCAGGAGATTTTTACGATCATCCTTAAGATTTTGATGAACTACATCATCATTATGATAAAATAAAGGTCTATACTACCCCGAATTCGATCCACTAAATTCTAAAAAGAGTCAAGATGAGCAAGGGATCTAGAATTGCGATCGCAATCGTTTCATTAATCTCAGCAGTGGGATTCTTCATGACTGCCCTCGATCCGAGTGGATTGCCTGCTGGTGCTTCAGTATTTTATGGTCTGGCCATACTGTGTATCGTCATCGCCATTGCTTGCCTGTTTGCACAGACTCATCCAGTAACCTTACGTATTATCGGTACAGTCATTTTTTGCGCCTATATTGCCTATGTTATTGACAGTTTCCAGACTGATAATTTAGGTCGTGCCATTGTCGGCTTTATGGTTTGGGGTATTCCTTCGGGTTATTTAGCAGTCATGGGTAGATATCCATCCTGGGGAACAGCATCAGAAGGATTGAATCCTAAAGACGACCAGAGCAAAATTGAGTAAATACTTAATTTTACCAATCACTCAAAAAGAAAATACGATGCAAGAGTTTATGGATCAGTCTTGTAGTGAGACAGAAACATCGCAACGCAGTCTTGCATTACCCCTTCTCGTGTCAGTTTCTCACCCAGGAGGAATTCCGGCCAGAAGAAGAAGTTCTTTACCAATCCCAACAATTGGCTGGTGGCATATTCAGGATCGGCATGACGCAACGCACCAGCCTCCATGGCATCTTTGATGAGCTCGGTGATGGGATAGTCATGCGTCATCATTTCTGCAAAGAATGCTCGCGACCTTTCCAGATCGCGCAGAAGCTCAGAAATCACCATCCTGTTTAGCCCCATGGTCTCAGGCTCGGCGATCGCGGCAACATAGCGCTCCAAAGCATCGACAAGCTGCATATCCAACGGTTGGTCAGGATCGTAGGCGACTGGCTCCATGGCAGTGTTTCGCTCGATCATGATCTGAGAAATTGCCTCGAACAGCTCTTCCTTGCTTTCAAAGTGATTGTAGAGCGTACGACTCGAAACACCCGCACGCTTGGCGATTCGAGTGGTGTTTGCCCCGAGAAACCCTTGTTCCCGGAACTCCTCAATGGCTGCCTCGATAATGTTTTTTCGTTTCTTTTCAGTGAGTTTCATGTGGGTTGACCTGTTGCTCTGCCCAAAAAGTAAAATTTACTCTTTACATTTTTGAATTTATGTCCTAGTATGAATAATGTAAACACAAAATTTTACTTTTGCCACCTGAACATGGGATAAAAAATGGCAAGAACCTGTACTCTCAGCCTTGACAGTAGCTGCATAGTTAAAAATTACGCTTTCAATGCCAAACAACCCGAAAGGACAAAGAAAATGACAAACCAAACTCTCACTGCTGGCGACAACAAAGTAACTTTCAAATCCTTTGGAATGGATTTGGTTGGCAATCTTTACCTTCCCGAAGGTTTTGATGAAAACAAGAAGTATAAGGCAATTGTGAGCGCCAGCCCGTTCCCACAGGTCAAAGATCAAATTCCGGCAACTTACGGACCGGAAATGGCCAAAAAAGGATTCGTCTTCTTGGGGTTCGATTACTTGGGGATGGGAGATTCTCCAGCACTCCCAGGGGAGTTCAAACAATCAAGGTACATGTTCAGGCTGATTGAAAATACCTGGGATGCCGTTTCATACTTGGGAACGCTTCCATTCGTCGATGAAATCTACGGTCTGGGTGTGTGTCAAGGTGGCTCAATTATCGCATCAGCAGCAGTGACAGATCATAGAATTAAGAAGATTGCTATGGTTTCAGGCATGATGGCAGCGGATGAATTCCAATGGGCTAACAAAGAAATGGTAAATCAACAAATTGCCGCCTCAAATGCTTCGATGCAAAAGATGTATGAAACAGGAGAACCGGACTATGTTGCCCCTATTGGACTTACAGATGATCAATCAAGAGAAGAGTATATTGAGTTAAATGTTAATCCAATGGCTGCTGAAACCTATGACTACTATGGAAGAGATGGGTTTAGAGGACCGAAGGCGGTTAAAACTTTTACCAACATGCATATCGGCGATCAGGGCATGCAGTCTCTCTTCTCTATAGGCGCAGCCTATGCAGACAAGATTGTTCAGCCTTCTCTGGTTATATATAGCAAGTCGGCCTGGACAGCTATTTGCTCAACTCAGTTTGTCGAGAAGCTAACCAATGAGCATGAAGTCCTGACTTTCGATGAGTTTGGTCATGTTGATTTCTACTACAAGCCAGACGCTGTAAAAGCGTCAACCGATGCCGTGGCTGAGTTCTTCAACAAGTGAATTGATTAGGTAGAGGTCATAGTATGACCTCTACCTAATCAATTCACTCTTCTGTCAAACTGGGAAAACACTTGTCTTGACTGAATTCTAGAATTCTTGCAGCATCCGCGATCGCGACAGTTTTTCCTAACAGAAACTCAAAAATCTAAGTCATATCAAATCCTTAAATGTTTGCTACGCTGTAGGGGCGAGCGGCCGCTC
>NZ_JAQMUE010000015.1 GCF_028330985.1 Roseofilum reptotaenium CS-1145
TCGATCAGCTAGAAGAAGTGTTGTACCAGCGCTGCCAAACCTTATTGAAACAGCCAGAATTAATTGGAGGGTTAACCGATTTTTACGGGTGGAGTGAACTCACTGCTATATCACAACTTATTCAACGGACTTGATATAATTTATTCTTTCCATAAAACCACCTCTTGATGGGAATATAGCGCTTCGCGCTAGGGAATAGGGAATAGGGAATAGGGAATAGCTTGTATGGCTTAGGTTCTAAGGTTTCAAGCTGTACCTCATAGACGAGAGAAACGCTATAATAAAAGATTAATAACTTAACAGCATAGAATTGAAGAGATTCTTGTACAAATTGACGACAAAAAACTCTTCATAAGTATCCTGGGCAATTGCCAGATACAAATCTCTGTTAGGTTCGTTTTTGCTCAAAGCCAGCTTATAATTCATGATCTGACCTAGAGCTAAATGAAATTCAGTGACTTCTGAGGTTCCTAAAAAGGATTTGATTTCAACAGCAATTTTTTGTCCTCCTTTTTCTGCTGCCAATAATTGTTCTGCTCCTAAATCAATATAAAATTCAATGTCATCTACCTCGATATGTAAGGGATCGTGAGTAATCATCCATCCATCTTTTTGCAAAGCAGTAGATACTGAAGCATGGAATTTATCTTTAGCTGGCACAAGAAGAAGGAAAACAAGATGTTTATGAGAAGATTATAGCATGAGAGATTTTCCCAAAGATACCTGGAGTGTGTAGACGATGAATAAGCGGGAAGAAAACCCTCTGGCTAAGTTTTCTGGAACTTTAAGCGATGCCGAGGCAGAGGAGATGCAGCAAGCTTTAGTAGAAGATTGGACTTATTTTTTGCCCCAGGAGCATGAGAATTTTCCCGTTCAAGGGAAGGAGTATCGGATTTTTTCTCCCCAGTCAAAGTGCGCGATTCTATCCTGGTTAGGGCGTGCAGATGTTGCCGATCGGAAGAAGGAGGAATTTATTGCCAAGTTAGTCAATTTCGATGATGGGTGTTATGGCACTTTTTATGGATATCGTGCCTATTTCCTCGCTGCTGCTGGCATCAGTGAGTTTAAATTCTGTTCCTTCGCCGATGCCATTGTTGAGCAGATAGTCACGTGGGCGTTTGGGCAGTTCAATGCAGAGAAACAAGAATGGCACATTTTTCCCAATGCCCTAGCAATAGGTGCAAGAAAAACTCTCAGTGAAACTGATAAAAAACGAGTTATTGAGAAGCTCTCTAACCTCCTGAACTTTTCCCCATGCCGTGAAGATATCCGTAGGACAGTGGCTGAGAGTTTAGGGAAACTTGACCCAGGAAATAAAGAGGCGATCGCGGCTCTGGTACAAATGCTGGAGGAGACTAATGATGAACATGCCCGTTGTTGGACAGCTTATACTTTAGAGCAAATTGCACAAGGTAATCAAGAGGCGATCGCTGCCTTGGTGGAACTGCTGAAGCAGACTGAGTGTAAAGATACCTGTTACCGAGCAGCTTATAGTTTAGGGAAAATTGACCCCGGACATCAAGAGGCGATCGCTGCCTTGGTACAACTGCTGATGCAGGCTGAGGATGAAGATATCTTTTACGAAGTGGTTGAGGGCTTAGAGGAAATTGGACAAGGGAATATCCAGGTAATTTCTGCTCTGATCCAACTTCTGGAAAAGACTGAGGATGAAGAGATTCGTTGGCAGGTGGCTGAGAGTTTAGGGGAAATTGCCCCTGGAAATAAAGAGGCGATCGTCACTTTGGTACAAATGCTACAGCAGACTAAAGATAAACATACCCTTATGGAAGTGGCTTATGCTTTAGAGAGAATTGACCTCGGAAATCAAAAGGCGATCGCGACTCTAGTAAAACTGCTCGAGCAGACTGAGGATAAACATACCTGTAGGGCAGTGGCTTATAGGTTAGGGAGCATTGGACAAGGAAATCCCCAGGCGATCGCTGCTCTGGTCAAACTGCTCGAGCAGACTGACGATGAATATACTCGTAGGTTAGTAGCTCATAATTTAGGCAATATCGGACAAGACAATGTCCAGGCGATCGCCGCTCTAGTGAAACTGCTGGAGCAGACTGAGGATGAACTTACCCGTAGGGCAGTGGCTTATAGTTTAAGGAAAATTGCCCCCGGAAATAAAGAGGCGATCGCCGCTCTAGTCAAACTGTTGGAGGAGACTGAGGATGAATCTACCTGTAGACGGGTAGCTGGAGATTTGAGGGAAATCGACCCAGGAAATCCCCAGGCGATCGCTGCTCTAATTGAACTGCTAGAGCAGACTGAAGATTACTCTGATCGTTGGCGGGTAGCTAGAGATTTAGGGGAAATTGACCCCGGAAATCCAAAGGCGATCGCCGCTCTCGTTCAACTTCTAGAGCAGACTCAGAGTGAATCTACTCGTAGGCGTACAGCCGAAAGTTTAGGGGAAATCGACCCTGGAAATCCAAAGGCGATCGCTGCCTTGGTGCAACTTCTGGTGCAGACGCGTGCTGAGTATCTCCGTAGGCAGGTAGCTGAGAGTTTAGGACAAATCATCATCACTGAGGAACAGCAAAAAATTGTTGTCTCTGGTCTGCAACGTCATTTCAATAGCCAAACCGATGAAAAGAACGGTGACCTATTTCATATTCAGATGAGAACAACTTTGACCTATTTCAAATTTGACCGATTTTCAAGTTGCTACCAACTTCTCTGGGACATTGCCCAAAGCCTTTCTTATGCTGAATTCTACCAAGCTTGGCATAGTAGTCTTTAGAAACTTCAACTTGTATTTATCATCCAGAGACGTTCTGTAAAATTGCCTCCATTTCTTCTAACTCGATCGCGCCGGAAAAACTCTCGCCCTTACCCTGTGGTTCTCCTGGAGCGAACATGACGAAAAATGGGGTTCCAGAAAGCCCTAATCGATCGCCGAGTTGCCGGTCTTTTTGAATGGCTGAAGGTGCGATCGCCAGATCGTGCTGAAATTGTTCTAAATCTAACTCCAAATCTTGGGCTAATTGCTCATAAAAGCGATCGCTTAACCGATCCTGTTGGGCAAATAGGGTATCGTGATACGCCCAAAATTTTCCCTGTTGATGAGCAGCCCAAGCGGCTTGAGCGGCTTTTTCGGCTTGGGGATGGAGTTCGGTGAGGGGAAAGTGCTTGTAAATCAGTTGCACTTGTTGGTCGTGCTTGTCCATGAATTCGGCTACGGTATCATGGGCGCGGGCGCAAAAGGGACATTGAAAGTCCGAAAATTCTATGAAGAAGACTTGGGGATTTTCTGCACCAGTAGTGGGAGAGTTGCCGATAATGGTTTCCGGTTCGCGGTTGAGGGTGTCGAGAAAGGCGAGGCGGTTTTGTTGTAGGGACTGTTGTTGCTGCTGTTGATAGGTTTGTACGGATTCAATAATGACTTCGGGATGGTTGCGGATAATCTCTAGCACTTGTTGTTCGAGGTTAGAGTTAGCCGCTTGTGCGGGGAGGGTTACACCGCAGAGGGTGAGCAAGGAGAGGAGGAAGGCGATAATGCGACCCATCGCTGGCGCGATAATACTCCGCACCGCTGGCGCGATAATGCGACCCATCGCTGACGCGATCGCACTTTTGAAGAGACGATAATGCGACCCATCGCTGGCGCGATCGCCGATTTTGCAACAGTTAACCATGATTTCCGTTTGTTCGATGGAAGGTAGAGCAGTCATCCGATCTTTTGCCTAATTTGAGTGGTCTGGGGAAAACTGTAATGATTTTTAATATAGAGCTGGGTGCTGGTCATGGGTAATCGGTGATTGGTAATGGCTGATTGGCTATACCTGAGAGCATCGTGCTATGCCCTATCAGGCTTTGCGAGTGCTGTTATTTTGGTGTTTTTGTCTATTAAACCTATTTTTATAAAAATTAGACATAAAAGTTATCTAAAATTTGATTCTAGAGTTTGATCCAGAATTGAAAGCAATAGAAGGGTAATAAAGTTAGATAACACTTAAAAACAAGGGATTAAACCTTAATTCATTGCGATCGCCGTTTGGATTTCCCCGAAACTTCGTTAATAATGCGATCGAGACAGAGCTATTAAAGCTTTAGGAGAGAGCACGTAATGAAACTATCAGTCTACGGAAAAGGCGGTATCGGCAAATCCACGACAAGCTGCAACATCTCCGTTGCACTCGCAAAACGAGGTAAAAAAGTCCTACAAATTGGCTGCGACCCCAAACATGACAGCACCTTCACCCTCACTGGATTTCTGATTCCTACCATCATTGATACGTTGCAAGCCAAAGATTACCACTACGAGGATGTTTGGCCTGAAGATGTAATCTTTAAAGGCTATGGTGGCGTAGACTGCGTAGAAGCAGGTGGCCCTCCTGCTGGGGCCGGATGTGGCGGTTATGTTGTGGGAGAAACCGTAAAATTACTGAAAGAACTCAACGCTTTTGATGAATACGATGTCATTCTCTTCGATGTACTCGGTGATGTGGTCTGTGGTGGATTTGCTGCGCCCCTCAACTACTCCGACTACTGTATGATTGTCACCGATAACGGCTTTGATGCCCTCTTTGCCGCTAACCGCATTGCTGCCTCCGTGCGCGAAAAAGCCAGAACCCACCCCCTACGGTTAGCTGGACTCATCGGTAACCGCACCTCTAAGCGCGACCTGATTGACAAATATGTAGAATCCGTTCCCATGCCAGTGCTAGAGATTCTGCCCTTAATCGAAGATATTCGCATCTCTCGCGTTAAAGGCAAAACTATCTTTGAAATGGCCGAAACCGACCCCACGTTAGAACCAGTTGCCAACTATTATCTCAACATTGCCGATCAAATTCTGGCACGTCCTGAAGGAGTTGTTCCCAAAGATGCCGCAGACCGCGACTTGTTCTCGCTACTCTCTGACTTCTATCTCAACCCTCCCAAAGAAGCAGTGAAGACGGAAGAGGAAGAACTGGAACTAATGATGGTTTAGGCGCTTTGCGCTAGGGAATAGGGAATAGGGAATAGGGAATCTTCCCCATCCCCCTATCTCCCCATCCCCCTATCTCCCCATCCCCCCATCTCCCCATCTCTCCATCGCCAACCTCCCCAGTTCGGCCAGAAAAACAGTATCATGGCTCAACGAAACCCTTGCTATTGGATTGACTGCTGTGAGTATGGCTTTTTTCGATAACTTTACCGCTTCTATTCGCCAAAAATGGCTGGATTACTTTCAAGCCAATAAAGCTTGGCTGCTTCTGCAAATGGAGGTGAAGTCTAACAAAACTCCGGATGGAGGACGCAGGCCGGCTTCTGCCCTGATTTTAGGGGTGGTGAATGCCCTAGAGCCGAAATTGGGCAATTTAATGGTTCCCTTTTTCAAGTTGAATGCGGATGAAGATGCCTTAGTGGATGTGTTGGGTTTAAATTTTGACCCGGAGCGGGAGTTAAACCCCAATGGAGAAACTCCCGCTATTGCTTCCCCCGGACAACCAACGGGCGTGTCTCGTTTATTACCGGATGGAGAGGATGATTTATGACGTTAACCGATTGAAAGAATAGGTGTATTCTGATGACTGTTGCACAACCGGAAACCAGTGCCCTCAATTTTGAGTGTGAAACTGGCAATTATCATACGTTTTGTCCGATTAGCTGTGTCGCCTGGTTATACCAGAAGATTGAAGATAGTTTCTTTCTGGTGATTGGTACGAAAACCTGTGGTTATTTTCTGCAAAATGCCATGGGGGTAATGATTTTCGCCGAACCTCGCTATGCAATGGCGGAGTTAGAGGAAGGCGATATTTCGGCTAAGTTGAACGATTATGAGGAATTGAAGCGGTTGTGCGAACAAATTAAGCGCGATCGCAATCCTTCTGTTATTGTATGGATTGGGACTTGTACCACCGAAATCATCAAGATGGACTTGGAAGGTCTTGCCCCGAAACTGGAAGCAGAAATCGGCATTCCCATCGTCGTTGCTCGCGCCAATGGTTTAGACTACGCCTTCACCCAAGGAGAAGATACGGTACTTGCGGCAATGGCTGCTCGTTGTCCGAAAACCGTGGAACAACCCGAAGAAAAAGAAGAGCGCAACGCCATCCAACGCCTCCTCACGTTTGGCAAGAAAAAGGAAGAAGTGGCACAAGAAGAATCCGAATATGTCAACCATCCTCCTCTGGTTTTATTCGGTTCCGTTCCTGACCCGATTGTAACCCAATTGACCCTAGAATTAAAGCGCCATGGCATCAAAGTTTCCGGATGGTTACCCGCGAAGCGCTATACCGAATTACCAGTATTGGAAGAAGGCTATTATGTCTCTGGAGTTAACCCCTTTTTATCCCGCACAGCCACCACTTTAATGCGTCGGCGCAAGTGTAAGTTAATTGGCGCACCCTTCCCCATCGGGCCGGATGGAACCAGAGCCTGGATTGAAAAGATTTGTTCGGTCTTTAATATCGAACCCAAGGGATTAGCAGAACGGGAGCAGCAAATCTGGGAAAGTGTAGAAGATTATCTGCAATTGGTACGCGGTAAATCCGTCTTCTTTATGGGAGATAATCTATTAGAAATTTCCCAAGCGCGGTTCCTAATTCGCTGCGGAATGATTGTCCATGAAATCGGTATCCCCTACATGGATAAGCGCTATCAAGGAGCGGAGTTAGCGCTCTTGGAAAAAACCTGTCAAGAGATGGGAGCGCCATTGCCCAATATTGTGGAAAAACCGGATAATTACAATCAAATCCAACGCATTTACGACCTACAACCGGATTTGGTCATTACCGGAATGGCTCACGCGAATCCGATGGAAGCACGGGGAATTAATACCAAGTGGTCAGTTGAATTCACGTTCGCCCAAATCCACGGCTTCACGAACACCCGCGACATTTTGGAGTTGGTCACCCGTCCCCTGCGCCGGAATAACAATCTGAAGGATTTGGGTTGGGAGAAATTGGTGAAGGAAGAAGCGAGAGTTTAGTTAATTGATAACCAGAAGCCGGGTTTCTTCAAGA
>NZ_JAQMUE010000016.1 GCF_028330985.1 Roseofilum reptotaenium CS-1145
AGCCAGAACCTGTTCAACCGGAACCCGAACCTGTTCAACCGGAGCCAGAACCTGTTCAACCGGAACCCGAACCTGTTCAACCGTAACCCGAACCTGTTCAACCGAAACCCGAACCTGTTCAGCTCGATCGCTCTACAGAGATAATTACTAAAGTCATTGAGGATGGTAATGCTAATCCACTGGAAATTACTGGACTTGTTTTTGTACCGGAAGAGAGCAACTCAACTAACCTGGATAACTCCATTCTAGAAAATCAGCCTGAATTATCTGAAATTATTGAGGAAGTTCAAATCCTAATTAATCCTGAGTTTGAGAATCCTGCCTTATTCCTACCTACGCTCCTCAATAATGCTGGTAGCGTCAATATTCAAACCGAAACCGGAATTAGAATTGGTACTTCTGTCTCATCCTCTTTTGTGCAAGGAGATGGGGGAGATTTTACGGGCATCACAGATGGAGGATTTCAATCTGATAATATTGATACGTCTGCTCGCGATGGAGATGGCGGAAATATTACGGTAGAGGGAGTACAAGGAGTGGCAACCGGTGACTTGAATTCATCCTCTTCCAATATAGGAAATGGCGGTAATATTCTGGTTTCTAGTCCCCAAAGTTCAGTGACTATTGGAAATATTGATAGCTCTACGAATGAGGGCAATAGTGGAGATGTGGGAATTCAAGCCTTTGAGAATATCACCACAGAAGATATTAATACGAGTAGTAATCAAGGTAATGCTGGAGATGTTTTGTTAAACTCACAAGCGGGAACCATTTCGACAGGAGAGATTAATACTGCTGCACCTCAAGGGATTCCAGGTACGCTGACGATTCAGAGTAATCCAACACCGGTTAATTCACCGGTAAATCAACCGGTTAGTCCCTCCGTAACCCAGAGTGCGATTCAGCCACAAATCCCAGTTAATCCTCCTTCAACTGCACCGTTGTTGACCTCTGTTCCTGAAGTTTCTGTCACCATCAATCCGAATATTCCTGCGTCTTCTAATGTCACTGTAACGACTGATTTGACGAATTTGGATCGCTTTGCCATTGATTTAGCGTCTCTCAATTTAGAGTGGGGAGGACTACAAGAAACCTGGGATCAACGGTTGCAAGAACTGGATCAATTGATGACGGAAGAGTATAGTCAATATGTGAAAAAAGCCCCCTCGGAGATTGTGACGATCGCCGGAATCAAGGATATGCTCGGTAGAATCGAGGCGCAAACCGGCAATAAACCCGCAGTCGTCTATGCTCTGTCTTATCCTGAAGTTGACAGAGAAGGAATACCTCTAAAGGGACAACTGGTTTTAGTCTTAATCACCTCTGAAGGGGTAGCGGAGGTAGAAAATGTGGATGTCGATCGCTTGTTCGGCAAGAATACATCCAATAATATCCATTGGATTGCCAGAAAGATTCTTAACGAATTGAACAGTAGTATAAATAAGACTGCCACCTTAGTGACTGCACAGAAAGCTTATCAAGCCCTGATTGCACCTTTGGAAGAACAGATACAAGCGCAAGAGATTGATACTCTGCTCTTTAGCATGGACAATGGGTTGCGCTCGATTCCCTTGGGCATGCTGTATGATGGAGAACAATTCCTGATTGAAAAGTATAATATCGCTCTAATTCCCAGCGTCACCTTAACTAATTCCACGTATGAAGGGCTGGACAATGCCAGAGTCTTAGCCATGGGAGCGTCTGAATTTGACCTAGACAGGCGCAAGCCTCTGCCCAATGTGCCCCTAGAGTTAGAAATGATTGGTAGTGGAGACTGGCAGAGCGATCGCTTCTTAAATGAAGAATTTACCCTAGACAACATGAAAGCCCAGCGCCTGAGCCGTCACTATGATATCGTCCATCTGGCAACCCATGCCGATTTTGGCTCCAGGGATAAGACACAACTGGAATTTTGGGATGAAACCATTTCCTTAGAGACGCTGCGGGAATTTGACTGGCACGAGCAGCCACAAGTGGAACTGTTGGTACTCAGTGCTTGTGAAACGGCGATCGGAGATTTAGACGCAGAAATGGGCTTTGCCGGGTTAGCTATCCGTGCTGGAGTAAAATCTTCAGTGGCAAGTCTGTGGAAAGTGGACGATTTATCCACCGTTGCTTTAATGACAGCATTTTACGAATACTTGCAAACTGAACCCATTAAAGCCGAAGCCCTCCGTCAAGCGCAACTGGCGATGTTACGAGGGGAAATTTTCATCGAAAACGGAGAATTAGTCACCCCCCATAACCGGGTTGCCCTGCCTCCAACCGTAGTTTCTCAATTGAAAAATAGCGGTGATGGGGCTTCTCTGTCTCATCCTTTTCATTGGGCTGGATTTACCGTCGTCGGTAGTCCTTGGTAATGAGTAGGGGCGAACGGCCGTTCGCCCCTACAGATACCGTCATAGTGGACTGTTTCACCTAAAATGGTGCATTAGATTTTGTTTGTAGTGAGGGATTTATCCCTCTCCAGCTAGGCTTTTAAGCACTCTTCGTGCTTACACCAAACAAAGCCCTATTTTAGGTGAAACAATCCACTACGGGATTTTTCTGACCCCCAACCCAGACCCATTTTTAATTGTTAATTGTTAATTGATATAGCCTTCATCTCCCCTATTTTCAGTTACCATCGGATCGCGCCAAAAGACGATCGCCTCATTCAAGGGTTGAATCTGAGTGCCTGGAAAGTAGAATTGTACGATTCTCTCCCCATTCCAGCCTAACTCTGCCAAGCGATAAGCTCCTGTTTGACTTAGTCCTACCCCATGGCCAAAGCCCCCACCGACAAAGGTATAGCCTTTGAGCGCTTGGTTCTCATCTAACATGGGGTCAAGATAAAAGAGGGTGCTAATGGGAGGATAAAAGGCGTTGCGAATTTGGTCTTTAGTAATTTCTAAGGGCCCCTTATCCGTTTGCACTTCCATCGTTAATACCCGACCCGATGGCGCTCGTTCGGTTATCTTTACGCTCTCAATTTTTTGGATACCGGTCATGGGATGGTTGCGATTGCCCAAATATTTGTTCAAGAACTCAGTCATATCTTTTAAGGAGGTGCTATAGCTCCACCGGAAACGGTTCCACCCAGTTTCATTAAATCCCTGTTTCAGATTCAGAAACTCCCGTAAATTCCCTTCGTTGCCCAAGCTTTTTTGGGCTAAATCCCATACTAGCCCGGTAGAATCAACCCTCGCTTGCAGATAGGGTCGTGCCGGGCCATTCCAAACATCTTCAAAGGGTGCAGTAATGCCACCGGTGGTGGAAGAATAGAGGGCATCGACCAATTCATTCTCGTAGGTGGCAACTAAAGAGCGAGTCGCGGCGATCGCCCGATCCGCTCTAGCTGAAGCATCTCCTAACCCCCAATAGACCTGACAATCTGTGGTCGCACAGAGTTCATAATCATCAATACCAAAGCGGCGTAAGTTTCTTAGGGTATAGGTTCGCGCTAGAATGGCTTGCGCTTCTACGGCTGCGGGGGGAGCTTGGGGGCCGATTTCATGGGGAACCACGCCCCGTAAATAAGTCTCTAAGGGGACAAAATTGACCAAGGTGTAATTGCCATAGGCGTTGGGTTGCATTCGCAAGGAACCGCCATAGAGTCGGGTGACTCCTTCAGGATGTACCACTTGAATCCGGTTATTACCACTGCTGATATCCACAGAACGACGGTTATATCGATACCCATTCACCACCCAATAGGCTTGAGGATAGTGGCGTAAGACTTTCGTCTCGATATGGGCGATGGTATTGCCTTCAGACTTTAAGCTATCGAGCAACATGCGGCGCAGTAGAGGTGTATTATATACCTCGCGCTTCGCCCAAACTTGCCAGCGATCGGGATTAGCAACTTCTACCTCCAAACCCCGTTCGCGCCATTTGTGGGCATCATGTTCGGCACTTTCAAAGCTGCGATGGGTACTTAAGACTACCCGTTCCTCAACCATCGGTTGGGGTAGAGGCTTCATCTCAATTTGGAGTTTAACGGTATCAGTGTCTAGGGTAGCCTCTCCCTCTGTCGTTGCATAGCGTAGCGTTAGGCGATCGCCCGATAGCGCTCTCAACGTTAAGGTTTCCCCAGGTTGATCGCCAAATCGTTGCTCAATGCCAATTTTCAGTAGGCGATTGGGTTCAGACCATCCCGGAAGTGCCGAAACACCGACCATTGCCAGCGACATCATGGCCGCACTTACCCATTTCCGCGGTTGAAGTCCCATTTTTTTAAACCGGATCATGATGTTTCCACTCTCCCATCAAGCTGACTACTGGATACTGTATTGATACTGTACATAAATATTGCTCATGATTCAGGGAGCCAAGCTGAAGATCCAGCAGATTACGGATGGGAACCCGATCGCCGCGTAAGGATTCAGAAATGCCTATCGCTTGAGTCTATACTCCCATAGACTACAAGTGATACCATAATGTGCAACTCTTAACTATCCTCACACCCTTACCACCAGAGAGGTTCCCTTGAACAGAACAATCGTTAACTCCAGTACCGTTCTATTCACCCTACTGACTCTGAGTTTGAGTACGGCAATTGCCCCCAAACCGGTTTTGGCTTCTGAGTCTATCGCTCAACTCACCCCAGGAGTCTCCACTGAACGGCCAACCCTATGGGTGAATCCCCAAACTGGCAACGATCAATCCGGAAATGGCACATCCCAAGCGCCCTATCGAACCTTAACCTATGCCTTGCGGATGGCCTCCACCAACCATATCATTCAACTCTCTGCGGGAACCTATTCTCAGCAAACGGGCGAAGTTTTTCCCATTCAGTTAAAACCCAATGTAATTGTGGTCGGGAACCCCGATAATAAAGGGCAAAACGTGATTATTCAAGGAGGGGGACGCTTCATCAGTCCTACCTTTGCCCGGCAAAATATTACCCTCCTGGGAGCCAACGATGCAGCTCTGGCTGGCGTAACGGTGACCAACCCCAATGGTCGCGGTTATGGATTATGGATTGAATCGAGTTCTTTAGTCGTTGCAGATAATACGTTTACCGGGAATGTGCATGATGGTATCTCCATCACGGGTAGAAGTGGTTCTGTGATTCGGAGTAACCATTTTACCGGCAATGGAGCCAATGGTATGACCATCTATGGCACATCGAATCCAGAAGTCCGAGATAATGTCTTTGACAATACCGGATTTGGCATTAACATTAATCAAAATGCTACACCATTAATTATCAATAATCAAATTATCAATAATCGCGATGGCGTGGTCGTGCAAGCCAAAGCAACCCCCATTTTACGGGACAATCGCATCGAGAATAATCGGCGTAATGGGTTGGTGGCGATCTCTGAATCTCAACCTAATCTCGGTACATCGAATGAACCAGGAAACAATCAATTCAGTAATAACGGCGAATATGATATTAATGCTCAGGGCGCGAAAAATACGATTCCTGCCTATGGCAATCAACTGATTACCCGTCGTATTGCGGGTCGTCTGGACTTCCAAGGAACGGCTGCCTTGATTCAGTCGGCTCCAGAAAACTCGCGTCCGAGTCCCCCTCCCTTATTGCTACCTACCCCTTCTCGTCCTGTTGCTCCTCCTCCAACGAATAACTCCCCTACTCCTGCACCGATTCCCATTCCCGTTCCCCCTCCCCAATCCAGGACACCTCTTCCTGCACCTCCTGCCCCCCAGCAGCGATCGCCTCTTCCTGCTCCCAACCGTAGCTCTTCGGTAACCTCCCAAGTTCCTAACTTAGATCCCCTTCCTGTTCCCAATATCGATATTCCTTTAGGAGATAACCGCTATGCCGGTCGCATTCCTAACCGCGCCAGTGCGCCGGGAACCCCTCCCCCTCCTCCGACTAGCGTGGCTTCTGCTTTAGGCTTGCGCTATCGAGTGATTGTTTATGCTTCCTCTACTCAAGACCAAAACCGGGTGAAATCCGTCGTTCCGGATGCCTTCCGCAGTTCTTACCAAGGGCGATCGGTGCTTCAAGTCGGCGCATTTGCAACGGTAGAAGAAGCTCAAGACAGGCTGGAGTTAGTCCGCAATACTGGGGTACGAGCAGAATTGGTAGACTATTAGATCGCTAAATTGGTAGAGTATTAAATTAAGTCAAAAGTAAAAAGTAATGGGAAGTAATGGGAGATCTCTACATCTCCTCATTTTCCTGCTTTTTTACCCCATAAGACTTTCAATTAATCCACATAGGAGTGAGTTGATCGATTTATGCATATTCATCACCTCGAAGAATGGCAACATTCCCATGATTTTTTAGTCGATCGCCATAGCGCCGAACGAAAAACCCAAATCGTGACGGCTCTTACCCTGGTTACGATGATTGGTGAGATTGTAGCCGGTACAATCTTTGGTTCGATGGCTTTACTGGCTGATGGCTGGCACATGGCTACCCATCTGGCTGCCTTTGGTATTACACTCTTTGCCTATCAATATGCTCGCTCTCATGCCAATAACCCCAAATATACATTTGGCACGGGTAAAGTTAGCACTCTCGGAGGGTTTGCTAGTGCGGTGGCTCTGGCAGTGGTTGCTTGTGTGATGGTGGTGGAGTCCATTGGTCGTTTATTACAACCGGAAGCAATTCAATTTAATGAGGCGATTATTGTTGCGGTGATTGGTTTGGTTGTGAATTTAGTGAGCGCTCTGTTGTTAGAGGATCATCACGATCATGCTCACGAACATCACGATCGCGATCATGCTCACGAGCATCACAAGCATCACGATCATAATCTTCGTGCTGCCTATTTCCATGTGTTAGCTGATGCTTTAACCTCAATTTTGGCAATACTGGCTCTGTTTGCTGGCAAGTTTCTGGGTTGGATCTGGATGGATGCTGCCATGGGTGCGATCGGAGCGATGGTGATTAGCAAATGGTCTTATAATCTGTTGCGAGAAACCAGTGGTCTGTTGCTCGATGGGGCGATCGACAAACAAACCAAGCTCGATATTATTCATCAGATTGAACAGGATGCAGATAATCGGGTCGTGGATTTGCATGTCTGGTATCTGAGTGAAGATCATTTAGCCGCAACCATTTCCCTGGTTACCCACTATCCCCAAGAACCTGAATATTATAAAACGCTTCTTGCTCCCATTTCTGCCCTTTCTCATGTGTTGGTTGAAGTTAATCCCTGTAAGGGAGAACCTTGTATAGAAGTGGCATCAAGTAACCTTTAAAAGAGGATTAATTAATCCATCCTTTAATCTCTTTTTCGGTTAACAATCGCTCGAGTTTAATATACTCACTTTTTGTCGCTTCATACAGGTGTTTCATCATCACGGATTCACCAGAATCGGCGGCTAAAAATGCGGCGTTGAGGGCAATATTGCGAATGTTTCCGCCCGCCACATTGAGGTTAGAAAGTTTTCGGGCATCTAAGCCTTCGGTCGGTGTTTTTGCTGGAAAAATTCGCTGCCAAATGGCTTCGCGACTATCACGATCTGGAAAGGGAAATTGGACGATAAAGCGGATACGGCGCAGAAAGGCTTGATCGATCCCCCCTTTCAGGTTAGTGGTTAGCACGCATAATCCCTGATAAGCCTCGATACTTTGCAGTAAATAACTGACTTCCATGTTCGCGTAGCGATCGCGGCTATCCTGCACTTCTGAACGCTTTCCAAATAGAGCATCGGCTTCATCAAACAACAGGATCGCGCCCCCCATTTCGGCAGCATTAAATACCTGTTTTAAGTTTTTCTCGGTTTCACCAATATATTTACTGACGACTGAACTTAAATCAATCCGATATAAATCCAACTTTAACTCACGGGCAATAATCCCGGCTGCTAAGGTTTTACCTGTGCCACTTTGCCCGGAAAACAGGGCGCTAATGCCCAATCCGCGTCGCTCATTGCCAGCAAATCCCCACTCTTCATACACTCGTACCCTCTGTCGTAAGTGGGCAACCATTTGATACAAAGTTTGTTTATGCTGTGCAGGTAAAATCAAATCCTCCCAACTGGCTTTAGTTTCAATCCGAACAGCGAGATCGTCTAAACTGGGTCGAGCTTGCAAGCGGCAAAAGTGCCAGAGGCGATCGCCAATAATATCCGGTTCCGTAAGTTCGGTTTCTAAGGTCGAACAAGCCGCCTTAATCGTCGTCGAGGGTAAATTAAATTGGGACGTAATCCCCTCTAAATGGCCGTTGAGTTTTTCAGTAGCATCTCCCAAATGGGTTTGCCACAGTTGCAATTGTTCATCATAAGAAAGCTTGGGAACATCAAACGTCAGCAGAGGAACATTAACTGAAGAAAACCGGATCGAAGTGGAAATTATAACCGGCGTTTTCAAGTCTTGGATAAAGTCAGTTAAAATTGCCTGTTGGCTCACTTCTGAGCCTTTAACCGGATCGTATTCCAATAACAGTAAAGTTGGAGCCAAGAGCATCCCCCGTCGCCACCGAAAAACCATATGTTTTAGCTCCTTCGGATCGCTGGGTAAATGGCGACTGGACAGTACTTGTACGGGCAGTTGAAAATAGTCCCCAATATTTTGGGCGATCACCCGTTTATCTTCTAAATTCCATCCGCATAACTGTACCGGATGGGACGTGAGTAAACCAGAAATAGCCAACTCGACAATCTTTTGATGGGATACCGATAAAGAAGGAGCAGGGAGGGCAAGAGATTCAAGCAGTAGAGCTAATTCTTGGTCCTGATAAACATTCCCCAATAAATAATGTAAAATGCTCTCATCTATCTCAAGTTTGGTGTGAGTAATATCTTCATTTTCTGCTAAACTTAGTAAATGCCATAATCTTAGCGGTCTTTGGGGGTGAAGAGCATCCCAGTGGACATCAGGAAAAAGAGCGATCGCCAATTGAAACGTAGGATAAGTTAAATTGGCATCCCCTTGAGCATGGGCACAGAGTGCCGGAACCTGGGGATGCAGTGTCCGCGCTGCACAGAGCAACAGCACCTTGCGTTCAAAGGGGGATAGCTCAAACACCTTGCACAACTGCTCTAAAGCCGGAAGAGGTTCCTCCATATCCGAGGGGAGGACATCGAGATCAATAGAGGGAGTATCCGCAAGATCGAGATCGAGATTTTGCCGTTGACGAATTTGGCGATCGAGACGACGATGGATCTCACCAATACAAAGACTCAAATACTGCATAGGCTCTGGATACTCACCTCTAACTATCAAAACTTAAAACTTACAGAACTTTGTGCTGTTCTGGAGTAGACTGTTGAATCCCCAAAGCCATGTACCACAATCCTATTCCCCATTCCCTATTCCCTAGTGCAAAGCGCTGTATATCTCCACTGAAACCCATCATAGGCAACCCCTTTGTCTCATTTGACTGCGAGTAAAAACTACTGTCTTTAGTTATAGATTTTTAAGCTGGATGCAATTGGGGCTACAAGCAACTCTTATGCTTGAATTCAACTGATATAATAGCAGTAAGCTTGTTTCTATGGGTTTCTAAACTATGCGCTCCTTCATCCGTCGCAAAAAAACTGCCCAACAGAGTTCTGCCCCTCAGAAATCTTCTAGTCGGTTTGCCCCTAAAGTTGTGCCCTCTGTACAACGCAAGGAGAGCCAAGAAAAAAAACTGCCTCCTTTTAAGCCAGCAGCGAGCTATAACTATACCAGTCTGCACGAAATGTATGGCCATCCAGCCCCCGTACAAGCGAAACTAACTATTGGAGAACCGGGGGATGTTCACGAACAACAAGCGGATGCAGTAGCCAGTCAAGTCGTTAAACAAATTAATCAACCCCAACCTGCACCCAGTCAAGGAGTACAGACAAAAGAAGACGATTCGAGTGCAGGAATACCTGAACAACTGGGTATTCAACGGAACGAGGAAGAGGATGTGGACATGAAGCCTCTTGACTCGGCGGTGCAACGGAATGAGGAAGAGGATGTGGACATGAAGCCTCTTGACTCGGCGGTGCAACGGAATGAGGAAGAGGATGTGGACATGAAACCTCTTGACTCAGCGGTGCAACGGAATGAGGAAGAGGATGTGGACATGAAACCTCTTGACTCGGCGGTGCAACGGAATGAGGAAGAGGAGGTAGATATGAAACCCAAACCGGGACTACAACGGGATGGGTTAGCAGGAGGAAGAGCTACCCCAGAGTTTGAAGGACAACTCAAACAAGCGAAACGAGGGGGACAACCCTTAGATTCTACGCTTCAGACGAAAATGGGAGAAGCGATGGGCGCTGATTTTAGTAGCGTGAAGGTGCATACGGATTCCCAGTCTCATGGTTTAAGTCAATCGATACAAGCAAAAGCATTTACCACGGGACAGGATGTGTTTTTCAACAAAGGACAATATAAACCCTCAAGTCCCCAAGGTCAGGAATTAATTGCCCATGAATTAACCCATGTGGTGCAGCAGAAAGGGGCAAGCGTGCAACGGAAAAAAAAAGAATAGGATCTTCGAGTCATCCACAATCGGTGATTAACAGAGAGGTTATTCAACGAGACCTTTGGACAAAAGATCAAGCGAAAGAGAAAGTCGCGATTAGAGGACGCTGGCGCAGTAAAGAATATCATGCCATTCTCAATACATTGGATCTCTGGCATGATGAAAGGAATGGTCTAGCCAATGAACCCCTGATTGTACAGCTTGTTTTTCTGAAAAAATTGAAGAAGCTGATTGATGTTTATATTACTAAAAAAACAAATAGTAAGCAGTCTACTAAGAAGCAGAGTAAGAAGACGAGTATACAGCAAGAAATTGATAACATGAATAAGGTTAAGGAGAATGTGAATTCCAAATTGACAACGGTACAACAAGACTATAGTCAATCGGGAGATGACCCCATTCCTCAAGTTGAAAATGCCGATTTAGGAGATTTGGACACACTTAACAAAAACTTCAAAGGAAAAAGCGATCGCGGAGGACTCAACTCAGTGAAAGAAGTAATCATGGATAATCAGGATACGAAGGGTTACTTCAAGAAAGAAAAAGCAGTTGATGAGATGTATGGAATGCATAAAGGAACAGCAGCAGGGATTCCCCAGAGAAACCCGAATCAAACCGGACGTGCGATCGCTGCCTATCGGATCGATCAACTCCTAGAAGCTGGCATTATTCCCAAAACCTATAAAGCAACTAAAGGTGGAAAATCAGGGTCAGTAATGGAAAAAATTGAAAATGCAGAACCTGGGCGCGATCCCATAAAGCACCTTGAAGGGGGAGATAATATAGAAGGACGACATCTACAAGAATTATCTAACTTATACTTAATGGATGTGATTACCGGTCAAGTGGATCGTCACCTGGGTAATGTTCTCCTCAAGGGAGGGAAAGTTTGGGGAATTGATAATGATTTAACCTTCGGCGATCAATATGGATTCGATCCTAAGAGCGGTTCATCCTCCGTGGCAATTGGTGGAAAATCAGCGAAGAATCTACACATCGATAAGGCATTTGCGATTAAAATTATTAAGCTCTCCAATAATCTCGATCGAGTCCGCCAAGCTCTCGATCCAAACGTAACCGGATTGACAAATTCTGAAGTAGAAAAAGCTATTGAACGGCTGGAGAATCTGGCGGAATATTTGATCAAGAAGGTGGCTAAAGGCAAAACAGTGACCAATTGGGATTAGTACCAGCAATTTAGATCATTAACAAGGATAGATATCAATTATGGACTCAGAAGATTCTGGTTTAGAAGCGGCTCAAAGATGGCTGGCTGAGGAAGGAATACCGTTTCCTTGTATGCCAATCGAGTTACAGAATGCCCTCAAACCTATTTCTGAAGGGGTATTTAGCAGCCGTTCAATTCTGCCTGCTACTCCGTATTTTACCGATCCCTTTATTGAAGAGGTAGAAACTCAATCTGTGGATGATTATGCGGTGTTGGCTTTTGATGGCCATGGGATGAATTCCTATGCTATCCATTATTATCTGGTTTATGGTCCTCTCGCCTTTTTTCTACAAGTAAGCTGGGGTGGTGCTTATATGGATCGGGAAAAAGCACAGG
The DNA here is from genome assembly GCF_028330985.1 of Roseofilum reptotaenium CS-1145. Classification (NCBI taxonomy): domain Bacteria; kingdom Bacillati; phylum Cyanobacteriota; class Cyanophyceae; order Desertifilales; family Desertifilaceae; genus Roseofilum; species Roseofilum reptotaenium. The sequence goes on from NZ_JAQMUE010000016.1 coordinate 11,932, forward strand.
CTGCTATCTCTTCGGTGTTTGCTAAGATCGAACCTATCATTCAAACGGCGATGAAAGTAGATGAGAGCAAGGTATCATCCCGGTTTATTCTGAGTGCAAGTAGTTTTTATGGGTGTCGTTGGCGGCAGTTGGGAGTGGATGAAGATTGGTGTGAGGAGGGATCGGGATTTAATGCAGCACTAGAGGCGCTGGAAAAGATGTTATGATTACTACTTTCGTGTCTCTAGATAAAATTTGACCCGATCGCCCAACTCATCCATACTCAACCCTTGCACCCAATATTCTACCAGGGCATGACCGAAGGCCCAGGCGTTTTTTTCGGGAGTTGCAGGGTTTTCTAGCAGTTGCGGCCAAAGGGTCAAAAGTTCAAATTTAACTTCCAACTCTGGGTCATTACTCAGGAGTAAAAATAAATCATAGGCCATCTGTAACTTGCCAATCACTACCGGTAATTGTTCGATGGGGATTTGTTCGGCGAGGAGATAGGCGAGGGTGGGCGAACCGGTGGCAATCGTTGATACAAATCGGAGGACGGGACTTTTCAGGAGTGCAGTTAAGCCTTGAGTCGTCGCCATTTGGAACGTGTAGCGGTCGATAATTTTGGCGGCAGCTAGGGTACGGGCATCGCGATCGCGTAAAAATCGTGCTAGTCTCTCTTCTTTCACTGGCCCAATTGCCTCCATGAGCAGGGCGGAGAGTTTGTCCGTATTCCAAGCCTGGCGACCGATTTGAGCATCTGCGGTGACGAGGGGCAGGAGGCGATCGCACCATTGCCCTAACTGTTGCTGACGATACTCGGTTGCCTCACGAATCGCTAACTCCTTCGGCCGCTCTCCGAATTCCCAGTCATAGGGGGGCGACCATTCCCGGATGGGGCGCAGACGGTCAACTTGCGTGACAAACGTGACAATGGGTAAAGTCTCATTCTGTTCCCGGAGTTGCTTCAAGAAATGCACATCCATTTGCAAGGCCGGATCGAGGGCAGGAGTCACTAATAAGACTAAATCGGCTTCAGCCCCAAACTCTAAAACTTGCTCGGCTAAATCGGGGCGATTGACCTGCTCGTAACCGGGCGTATCCCAAAGATGTAAGCCCTCGCCATTAGCTCCCTGCCATTGATAATCCTGAATTTTGTCGGTACTGGGTAAAACATCCACTTCCGCCCGTTCTGCTTGAAATAAGGTGTTAATCAGGCTACTTTTACCTGCCCCTGTCCGTCCGACTAAAAGTAGATTCAGAGGTTGTTCCTCAATCTGCTCCTCTGGGGACGCTTTAGCAATAATGGCGCGTAGGGTTTCGGTTTTGGCTTTCGGTAGGGTTAATTCGGAGGCTGAAACATTGAGATCGGGAGGCGCTACGTTACCATAGAGGGCGATCGCCTGCCGACAGAGATTCCGCAGGGCTGACTCCCGTAACATTTGACCCAAGTTCACCAGTAACTCCTGAGTCGCCTTATTGCCCCACTTGCGCGTCGCCTGTCTTGCTGCGGCTGCGGCTGGATTGAGCAACCACTGCGCCCAACCCCAAACCTGTAATACTTTACGGGCTGAAGGTTCCAACTTGCGATAGATTTCATAGGCTTGATAGGCTTGGCCAACGGTCACCTGATTGAGAACAGGAGAGAGTTGGCTAATGGCACGTCCCACATCCTCCACGGTTCCTTGAACCAATCCATAGGCTTGGGGAATGTAGATATTGAGTAGAGGATATTGGGTATTTTGCCCATAAGCCTCAGCCACCGCCACCACCACGGCTTGACAACGTTGAAAAAAGGTCGCCTGATCTTCCCAAATGGGGCGATCGCCTTTTGACTCCTTGAGAATCGTCTCTAACGCCGTCTCAATCTGTGCCCCGACTTCCGCATTACCAATGGCAGACTGGGTTTCTTCCGTTACCGCCTCCATATCTGCACTGATGGCTGCGACTGCTGCTTCCACCTGTTCTACCATAGGGCGAGTCCACAGCACCAATAACCAGCGCCACCCCAAGAACACCAGGATAAAGATTGCCCAGATCCAACTCAGCCCCCAAGTATGTATCTGCAACCCAGCGGCAACAAGCAGTAAGATCGCGATCGAGGCGATCGGGGTAATTAAAACGATCCATTGCCACAGCTTAAAGCGCACCATAATCTATTAAAAATCAAAACTTTTCTTGATGCTATTAACCCTTAATCGAGCCTAACGTATTCTTCCATGCTAACTCTTTCCGGAGAATTTCTAACGCTCTTTGATCGGCTTCCGAAAACAGATTTTGGTCAATTAATTCGCCAATCACTTGTTGCACTAACTGGGAGGCAAACATGCCCCCACTGCGCAGCACATGGGCATAGTACCCTAAATGGGGGCGGCCTTGGGCGTTTAAGTGAAACTGATAAATTTCTTCGGGACTCATCTTAAAGACTGGAGTATTAACGGGAACGACAACCCTAGGGATTCCTTGCACTCCATGGAGGCGATCGCCCCCTTGGATGAACTCTCCAATTAAAATTGTACCTAGTAAAACCCGTGTTTCGACAATCAAATCTGGTGTGAAGAAGGGATCGGGATCGTTGGATAACCGAGGCCCCGTATTCAGAAATTGGGGATTAAACAACTGGGAATTATAAACTAAACCTACTGCCCAATGGCGATCGCCGAGATCTTCGAGCTTCACGAAACAACCAAACCCATAATCATCGGGTTCCGGTGGATTCAATAAATCGTGCTTTTCATCGAGTTGGACAATATAATCACAATGGGAATTAGATTTAACGACTTTACCCAAACGCATGGAAGAATTAATCATTAGTCCTTAATAATTAATCCTGATTGTATACCCATTGATGCCAACATTTAAGAATTTGATAGAATTCTGGCGGAAGGCGAGAATTATAGGCGATCGCCAAAACCTCGATCAATCCCACTGTATTGACATCAGACTGGCGTTGTAGCAGGGGGGGTTCATGGGGCATTTTTGGCGATCGCTCAAAGTCTGATAGAGAGAGGATTTTATACCTATTGTCAAAAGTTAACGTTTAACAATAGGATAAAAACCCCCATCCCTCCGACACCTCACACCACCCTGGTACACAAGGGAATCTCAGAATATGATTGAAAACAGGAGAACAACAACACAATTTCTCCCAAAAATCAATTAATGAGGAACACGCAATGAAGGCTTCAGAATTATTAGAACGCTATCGTGCAGGAGAACGGAATTTTTGCCAAGTCAATTTGGCGAATGCAGACTTGCGCCAAGCAAACCTCTGCGAAATCAACTTCACGCAAGCCAATTTGATCAAAGTCAATTTGACGGGAGCCACCCTAGGGGGAGCCACCTTTAGTCAAGCATTTATGAATCAAGCCATGCTGACAGGAGCCAACCTTATTGGGGCACACTTTGAAGAAACTTCTTTGCACGAAGCCTTCCTGAGCGATACGAATCTCCAAGGCGCAAATTTACAAGGGGCGAATTTGAGTGACTGCAATCTCAATGAAGCGATCTTAAACCATGCCAATTTACAGAAGGCTTGTTTGAGTCGGGCAAAACTGATCAATGCCTCCATGCACCATACGGTTCTGGAATATGCTAATTTGACCCACGCTATCCTGAATGGGGCGATTCTTAAACAGGCTAAATTAGCCCATAGCATCTTAGCGCAATCCATGTTAGAAACAGCAGATTTAGAACGGGCCGATCTCAGTCAAGCCATTCTCATGGGTGCGTCTCTGCGCCGGGCGATTTTGCGAGAGGCGAGTTTGCGATCGAGCAATTTAATGGGGGTTTCCTTCCGTTCGGCAGATTTGCACCAAGCCACCCTCTATCGCGCCCAACTGTACTGGACGAATTTCACCGAAGCTAATTTAAGCGAAGCGGTGTTAATGGATACGGATTTCACCCTATCCAATCTATCGCAGGCGAATTTAGAGGGGGCTTCAGTCACCGGTGCTGTGTTTCCCAAGGGATTTGACGTGAACCTAGTTAGGCAATACCGAGAACTTGGGTGAGAAATGCCCATTTATCGGCAATTTCTTGGATTTGTTTGCTGGTGGGCTTTCCTGCACCATGCCCGGCTTTGGTTTCAATGCGGATCAAGACTGGAGATGAAGCCCTGTGGGCAGCTTGTAGAGCTGCGGCAAATTTGAAACTGTGGGAAGGAACAACTCGATCGTCGCGATCGCTGGTTGTAACTAGAGTAGCAGGATAGGCAGTTCCGGGTTTCAGGTTGTGCAACGGGGAATAGCGATAGAGGTTTTCAAAGTCTTCTGGATGATCGGCACACCCATATTCATCACACCAAGCCCAGCCAATGGTAAATTTATGGAATCGCAGCATATCCATAACACCAACAGCGGGAAGAGCAGCACCAAACAAGTCGGGGCGTTGCGTTAGAGACGCGCCGACTAATAAACCGCCATTACTGCCACCGGCGATCGCCAATTTCTCCGAACAAGTATACTGTTGTTCAATTAACCATTCTGCTGCCGCAATAAAATCATCAAACACATTTTGTTTATTTTGTTTCATCCCCGCTTGATGCCAGTCTTCGCCATATTCTCCACCGCCCCGTAAATTGGGAACTGCATAGATTCCTCCCTGCTCCATCCACACTAAATGACTGACCGAAAACCCCGGAGTTAGAGAAATACTAAAGCCCCCATAGCCATAGAGTAAGGTGGGATTTGAGCCATCAAGAGTAATTCCTTTCTTATGGGTAATAAAAAGAGGAACTTGGGTGCCATCTTTACTGGGATAAAACACTTGCTTACTCTCATAGTCATCTGGATTAAAGTTCACTTCTGGTTGCCGATACAGGGTACTTTCTCCTGTCAGCAAGTCATAGCGATAAATAGTCGTGGTAGTTGTATAGCTGGTAAAGCTATAGAAGGTTTCTGTATCTTCCGGTTTACCATTAAACCCATTCACTGAACCTAAACCGGGTAACGCAAGAGTTTTTAGATACTCTCCCTCTAAGCTATAGATCTTGACTTGAGAATGAGCATCTTGCATCGATTGAACCACAAACTGATGATTCAGCAAACTCACTTTGCCGATCACATCATTCGATTCGGGAATAATCTCTTGCCAATTCTCTTGTTCTGGATGGTTGATATCGATCGCAATGACTCGCCACTTGGGTGCTTGCCAATTGGTTATAAACCAGAAGATTGAGCCTTGATTACCAATAAATTGATAACTGTCTTCAAATTCAGAGATTAATTCAATGATGGGACTGTTGTCTTGGCTTAAATCTTGATAAAACACCAAATTTTTCAGTTCTGTCGAGCGCCAGACACTAATCAGTAAGTATTTTCCGTCTTCCGTGATTGTCGGAGAAAACCCCCATTCTTTTTGATCGGGACGCTCATAGATGAGGCGATCGGCTGATTGAGGATCGCCTAGCCGATGGTAATACAGTTTTTCGTAATAGTTTTGTTCTTGATATTCTTGCCCTTCTTTGGGTTCGGCGTAGCGGTTGTAATAAAACCCTTGAGTATCTTTCGACCAAGTAACCGTAGAAAATTTAATCCATTTCAAATGGTCACCGAGATCTTCTTTGCTGTCAATATTCCTGACTTTCCACTCTTGCCAATCAGAACCGGATTGGGATAAGCCATAGGCGAGGTATTGCCCATTTTCAGAAATGGAAATTCTGGATAAGGCCGTTGTACCATCGTCTGATAGAGTATTCGGATCGAGTAAAATCTGAGGCTCGACATCCGGCTCTTGGAGACAGTAGAGAACGGATTGATTTTGCAGTCCGGAGTTTTTAAAATAGAATAGGCGATCGCCTTGTTTCGAGGGAATGCCATATTTCTCATAATTCCAGAGTTCTTCAAGACGACTTTTGAGCGATTCCCGGGTAGGGATTTGTTCTAAAAACTCAAACGTGATTTGGTTTTGATCTTCAACCCATGCTTGGGTTTGATCTGACTCTAAGTCCTCTAGCCATCGATAGGGATCGGATACTGGGGTACCGTGGTAATCATCAACTTGATCGACTTGACGGCTTTGGGGATATTCAAACACTTGGGAAACCTCAGACATAGTAACGTACTCCAGCAAGGGAAAAGACTCAAAACATATACAAGGATACAGATTGAAGTTATCTTTGCCCTGATTGTATAACCCATATTACCCTTCCTAGTCCCTTGACCTATTCATAGGCATATAGATATAATGGCACGGAACCATATGAAAATTCATATAAATGCAGGAAAATATAAAAAAATATTCCAAATCTGAGAAAATTTGATAAAATTTAACATAAGAACCGTCTATACCATAGATAACTAACAGCCAAACCCATGTCTCAAGACTTTTTCCTTCCTCCTGATGAAGCCAAAACCTTTGGCGATATTGACTTTATGCGTAGAAAGCAACGGGTCAAGCATACCTATCCCAAAGGTAAACGGGCGAGTGAAGTGGTCGAAGCCTCTTCGATGGAAATGCAAATCCGCCCTGAAGGTCAAATGATGTCTTCAACCCCTGCGAAGTCTGAACCTCAAGTCAGCAGTCAACCTTCAACCCCCACCCCCGCTCGTCGTCCTTCCAATACCAACACAGGTGGCTTAGACTTCCTGAAGATGGCCAAGGGAATGAAAAAGAAATAAGGGGCAACTGCCAATCTCTCTAAAGATTCGCTCATCTGTCTAAACACATTTTGTCAAAAGCTCTTCACTAGATATCCAGTGAAGAGCTTTTTTTAGCTCAAGATTAACGAGTTTTTCCCTTAAAATTGGAAAGACGCAACCTCAAGTTTTCCCGTAATCATGGCAGAGCTGACTATACACTCTACTTCAGTGCAAGTCCCTAATGGCGACTTGCTCATCGATGCGTATCTGGCTGAACCGACTACACCGGGACCCCATCAGGGCATAGTCGTAGTACAGGAGATTTTTGGGGTAAATGAACATATTCGCGATATAACCGATCGCATGGCCAAACAGGGCTATATTGCTATTGCTCCAGCGATTTATCAGCGTCTGGCTCCCGGTTTTGAAGCGGGTTATACCCCAGAAGACATTACAATCGGCCGGGAATATAAGGTTCAAACCAAGGCGGATGAATTGCTCAGTGATATTCAGGCAACCTTAGATTATCTAAAAACACGACCCAATCTGAAATCGGGAGGCTTTGGGGCGATCGGATTTTGCTTTGGCGGCCATGTCGTTTATCTGACCGCTATCCTGGATGAGATTAAGGCCACTGCGTCCTTCTATGGTGCAGGAATTGCTACTCTCACCCCAGGGGGAGGCGAACCTACCATGACTCGTACCCCAGAGATTAAGGGAACCCTCTACTGCTTTTTTGGCAATGAAGATGCCAGTATTCCAGCTTCAGAAGTCGAGCAAATTGAAGCTGCTCTAAGAGAGGCTCAGGTTTCTCATCAGATTTTCCGGTACGATGGAGCCGATCATGGCTTTTTCTGCGATCGCCGTGCTAGTTATAATGCAGAAGCTGCTACTGATGCCTGGGCTAAAGTGAAAGATTTGTTTCACGCCCAACTTCAGGCTTCTGAATAGCAACTGCCAAGGTGGTGAGGACTGCCTTGAAAGGCTCAAACCTAGCACCCATACTCGATTGCCTTTTGCCTAGCGCAAAGTGCTCTAATTTCTCAGACCCTAGTTATGAACTCTGAATCCAAACCCTCTTCTGAAACTCCCTCTTCTATTGGCTTTTCCCCAGATGACTTTGCCCAAGCTCTGCAAGAGCATGACTATACCTTCCAAAAAGGACAAGTGGTACGCGGTCGTGTGGCTGTCCATTCCCAAGAGGGAGCCTATATTGAAATTGGTGGCAAGTCTACTGCCTTTGTACCCATACAAGAGGCGGCTTTAGAAAATGTAACCGATTTGTCTACCGTTTTACCTCTGAATGAGGAATTAGATTTTCTCATTACTCGCGAACAAAATGAAGAGGGACAAGTAACGCTCTCCCGTCGCCAACTGGCAATCCAGCGCCTTTGGGATACCCTCTTAGAGAAGCAGGAGGAGCAACAAGCGCTACAAGTTCGGGTAACCGGGAGCAATAAAGGGGGCGTGACGGTTGATGTGATGGGACTTAGAGGGTTTATCCCGCGATCGCATCTGAGTCAACGGGAAAACCTCAATGCTCTCAAGGGGGAAACCCTGACCGTAGGATTTCTGGAAGTGAACCCAGATACTCGTAAGTTGGTGCTTTCTGAACGACTCGCAACCCAAGCGGCGACGTTTAGTCAGTTGGAAGTGGGACAATTGGTAGAAGGACGAATTGCTAATATTAAACCCTTTGGTTTATTTGTCGATTTAGGCAATACCACAGGACTGATTCATATTAAGCAAATTAGCCAAAGCTATATTGCTGCCCTCTCCAGTCATTTTTCTATTGGTCAATCTATTAAGGCAATCATTATTAGTATTGATGAAGGGAAAGGACGAATTTCTTTGTCTACCCGCATTTTGGAGAATTATCCCGGAGAGCTATTAGAAAATATGGACGAAGTCATGGAAAGTGCTACGGCTCGTCGAGAACGGGCGGTTAAATCTTTGCCTGATGCTTAGACTCATACGTTGAGTCTCTCTAGTAGGAGGACTGTGCTTTTTCTTTCCACCTCCTACTTTGACAATTGCTCTACATTTGGACTGTTACTGGTTAGTTGATTCAATGAAAACAATTTGGGAACTCGATTTTTACTCCCGCCCTATTCTAGATGAAAATAATAAGAAAGTTTGGGAAATTCTGATTTGTGAAACTCCATTATCGATCGCGACTGACCCCGAAAGCTTATTTCGGTATTCTCGGTTTTGTCCGAGTAGTAACGTTAACTCAGGAGAATTAAAGACTGCTCTGTTAGAGGCCATGGAGCAAGCTCCCAGTCGGCCGAGTAAGATCCGCTTCTTTCGCCGACAAATGAATAACATGATTGTCAAAGCTTGTAAGGATTTGGCGATTCCTTCAGCGCCCAGTCGTCGCACGTTAACTTTGTATCAGTGGATACAACAGAGAGAAACAGAAGTCTATCCCCAAGAAGCGGGTTATGATGCCAAGGCAGCCTCTTCGCCTTCTGTAAAATATGAATCGGCGATCGCCCAATCACTCCCAGATGCCATCCTAGGTCAAAAATGGGCATTGGTTAGCCTAGAAGCACAAGCGTTTGCCGAGATGCCCGAATGGGAAATTGCTTTTGGAGAGTCTTTTCCCTTAAGTCCATTTGAATTATCAGATACAACTCCCATTCCTGGTATTATCCTCTTTTCCTCCCGCGCCATTCCCATGGCTGGATGGATGTCTGGTCTAGAATTAGCCTTTCTCAAAGTGATGGAAAATCGAGAAGATAGGAGCAAGAAACCTAGGTTATTACTGGAAACTGGAGTGAACGAAAGTTGGATTTTGGCTAACTTGAATACGCCCCAATTATTAAAAGAAGGAGAAAACTTAGAACAAGCTAAAAAGCAGTCCAAAGGAATTCATTTTATCGCTATTCAGTCCAATCCTGAATCAGAATCATTTGCGGGATTTTGGTTACTGCAAGAACGATGAGTTCATCAATATAGCGCTTCGCTCTAGGTAACAGGCAATATAGCGAGGGAAGAGAGAATTAAGAAATTTTCTATTCCCCATTCCCTATTGCCTATTCCCCATTCCCTATTCCCTACTCATGGCTTTTGTTTTCATACGCCACTCTTTGCGCCAATGGTTAATTAAGATTGTTAACCCAGTAATTAACATCCAGAGCAAACCCAAGCCATTGAGCAAAACATAAAAGGATTCAAAAGATTTACCGAAATATTCCCCTTCATGGATCACCATGAGGATATGCACCTGATCGCGGCTGAGTCCAAACCAATCTTTTGCCAACCGGTAGGAAACCCCTGTAAAGACGGTGATAAACAAGGGAAGTAGGACAATGGGAGCGAGGGTTTTGTGTAGAGTACGAATGGTAAGTTTAGCCATGATTAGCCCTTATAGACTCAAATTGTTATAGCGCTAATTAAAAAAAGCCCGACTATATCGGGCTTTAGTGCGTAAGGAGTGAACGATAATTAGAGGTCGCCACCTCGCAAAAATAGAACAAAGATAACGGCTGGGCCAGCTACCACTACTAATGTTAGCATTAATAGCTGTGCTATGAGTATCCAATCGATCCCTGTGAACAAGTTTGTGATAAAATCCATGTCTCCTCCACTCTCAACCCTAGGAGTTGATGCAATTACTAGATAGAATGCAACTTCTGATTTTACATGGGGATCGACCCCAAGCTTTAAGGAAGTTAACAAAACTCAATAAAGTTTAGCCCAATTCCCCAATTCAGCTTACGGAGTAGCTTTATGGCAACTTGGCGTTGTATTAAACAGTGTGGTGCGTGCTGCCATCTCGATCCAGATGAGCGCCCGGATCTAGACCAATACCTATCCCCTAGTGAGTTAGAACTCTACTATAGTTTGGTAGCCCCTGATGGCTGGTGCATCCACTTCGATCATTTAACCAAAGAATGTACCATTTATCCAGACCGTCCCCAATTCTGTCGGGTACAACCAGATGTCTATGAAAGGATGTTTGGTATTGACTCGCAGGAATTGAATGATTTTGCGATCGATTGCTGTGAGCAGCAAATTGAGGGGGTTTATGGCGATCGCTCCTTGGAGTTGATCCGATTTCGCCGCGAAGTCGGTTTAGAGACACAAGAGGATTAGATATTTACGGTTACTCTTGACGAATAGTGTTCGAGTATTCCCTCTCCTCAACTAAACTAGAGCCACAATGTTTACAGAACCTAGCGTCTGGATCGTGAAATAATAAACCACAGTCTTGACATTCCACTCGCACTTTTTGGGACTCTTTAACAAAATGTTTGACTAAATCTCCGACTTGCCAAGGAATTAAGGAAATTCCGGTTAAAATCATCGCTAAGGTGATCCAACGTCCGGCTTCAGAAAGGGGAGTAATATCCCCAAATCCGACAGTTGTCATGGTGACAATGCAGAAGTAAAGAGCATCGAAAAAATGGCGAAAGGATTGGGGATTGATGACATGTTCAATCTGATAAATCAACCCAGAATAGACGAAAATAATGGAAAAGAGGGTAAAGCAGATGCGGGTAACAATCAGGTTATTTTCTGAGTTAATGATGCCGAGAAATGTTTTGGCTCCCAGATAGCGGAGGAGATGCAAGATCCGAAACCAAATCAGGGTTTTGGAGAATCCGATTTCGATGTCGAATACCCCGAAGATAAAGGGGATAAAGATCAATAGGTCAATCAGGGAATAAATACTTAAGAAGTACTCTAGTTTCTGTTCGGCACACCAGAAACGCAACAGATATTCTAAAATAAAGAGAAGGAGAATCCAGGTATTAGCTAGATCTAAAACTCGATCGAGATCGGGGGGAAGATTGTAGGTTTGGATAACGAAAATGGCAGCAGAGATCAGGACGAGTGTAATAATGGTGAGATTGAAAATTTTCCCGAGTAGAGTTTCAATGCCCAACCATTGATTGAGGGTTTGACGTGGGGAAATGAGCTGAGAAGTCAAAATAATTAATCATGAATAATTAAAGCATTATCAAGTAGGGTGGATAATGGCCCACCCTACCACTCACGGATCAGCCAACGGAGGTTAGGGTGCGATCGCCCACTTCCCGATTGGCATCTACATTAGTTGTTACTGATTTAACAACGGTTTGCATCGTCAAGTTCAGGAATTTCAGTCACTTCACGGTTAACGCGGAAGGGAATCCTTGCCTTTAATCATCATTCCCACAGCACCGAATCCTGCGATTCCCGCTAAACCGGCAATCATAGCAACCGGCTTATTTTTAGCCCCATCTGTGATATGAGTATGGTCATGAACATGATGGGTGGAAGTAGAGCTAGCGATCTGACTAGCGGAAGTCGGTTCAGCCCTATCACTGGTGGGAGCAGCAGAAGTCTGGTTCTCTCCGGCTCCTTGAGTCGGAGACTTACTAAGAAAGCAAGCTTGAGCAGAAACACCGAAGAAGGCAGTACTGGCGATCGCCAAACCCATGACGCTACCGATGAAGTAGGGAAATTTCATGATATTAAAACAGTTCAATAGGTTAATATCCCAATTAGGGTTGAGGCCCTAGGGATTCTGATCAATGATGCCATATTGTCGTGCGGCTGACCGTTATCTGAGTAACACTTGTGCGACTACGGGAAAGTGATCGGAGATTAACACCCCTTCCCATGGCGATCTCTCGACTCTGGCAGATAAGAGGGAGCAACGAGCATCATAGTAAATAGTATCGACCGCATCCCAAGCTTTACCGGTGAATTCATGATAAGTATTTTGTTCTTCTAGGGGAACCTCTGCTAAGGCATCTAACCAAGGGCGATCGAAACTCGAACCTTGGGCTAACATTTGTCTGAGTTGACTTTGGGGAGAGGCATTAAAATCTCCCATGAGAACCCGATAGGATTGTTGATCTGGCCATTGATTCAGTTGATTTAAAATTAATTTTGCACCCAAATCTCTGGCTAGAGCACTGTTATAATCTAGGTGCGTATTCAAAACAATAATCTGTTGATTTTCAGCACTAATAAACTTACCCCAAGTAACAAATCGTGATTGATGATTACCCCATTCTGGGCTGATGCTACCGGGAATATCTGGCGTTTCGCTTAACCAAAACTCACCGGATTCCAAACAAGTTAGGCGCTGGGGATGATAGAAAATCCCACAATATTCTCCACCACCATTCCCCTGGCGATCGCACCCGATACTCTGATATTCGGGTAAGCGACGATGTAGATCGAGCATTTGATGTGCTAAACATTCTTGAGTTCCCAGAATATCGGGTTGCTCTTGGGAAATCCACCCAGCAACAGCCTCTCGTCTCACCTGCCAATTAGAATTCCCTGGGTCAGGTTTATCGTAGCGAAGATTAGCGGTAATCAGTTTAAGTTTCATTAGGCAATAGGCATTAGGCAGTAGGCAGTAGAGGCGAACAAATTTTCGCCTCTACTTGAGGTATTCCGGGTTAATTGAATTGGCGATCGCTATACCGAAATGAATAACCGGCATCCTTAATTTTCTGATTGGAAACCCAAACATTATAGGGTCTGGGATCGGGTAAGCTGGCATCCCAAGTAACAGCAGGATAGTGATGTAAGCTCAATAGGCGATCAAGAAAGTTTTGGCGAGTTAAATGGGCATCATCGACTAAATTATAAATACCGTGCAACCGGTGCTGGCAACTGTGGGCGATCGCCCCCACAATATCCTCTAGGTGAATCCAATTGGTGGCTTCTTGTCCTGTTCCAGGACGAGCAGTTCCTGCCATGGTGCGATAAATTTTGATTAATTCCCGGTTCGGTCCGTAAATTCCCCCAAGACGAAAAATACAAACCTTACGATCTAGAGTTTGGGCACTTAGGAGTACCCGCTCCGTTTCGGCTAAGATTTCACCATTATCAGAGACAGGAGCAACTGGGATCGTTTCATCGGCACTATTCCCTTGGCGATCGCCATACACTTGATAACTACTCGTATAAATGATCTGTTGAACTTGGGGTGCAGTTTCCAGGGCAGAAACTAGACTTTGAGCGGTTCCCAAATAGGTATCCCGATAAGCATCTGGGCCGCGGTTGGTGCGTTTTGCGCCTACACTGAGGAGGATAATCTCTTGATCTTGGATGATTTTCTTCAGTTGTAAGCGATCGCTTCCTTGTAAGACCATAACCTGATTGGCGATCTCCTCTAAATCCCTTACCCGCTCTGGTGTCGTCGTCGTCACCGTTACCTGATGGCCTTGATCGAGCCAATATCGACTACATGCACTTCCGACATAACCACATCCAATAATTGCAATTTTCATCCCTAATTTCTACCTTGGGCCTCTTGAATAAACTTCACAATTTGTTATATACTAAAAAGGTATTGGTAGTAACAAGCAGGGGGTACAATGAGTGACTCAGACCATCAAACACCGCGCTGCTGCTGTTATACCACTGACGGAAACAATTAACGTCCATACCGATCTTTCTCCAGAACATATTCCTGCACTTAGAGCAGGCTTTGCGCTCTATCCTTCTAACCCCCGATGGAATATCTTTAAATTCCGGGCTTGGCGGTTAGGGCGGCAATGGCGATATGCCCTGCAAGCTGGAGAAATGGAAGTTTGTCCAAGCAACCGTCTATTGGTGAGAGCAGCTCATAACCGACAACCAGAAGAAGAACTCTCAGACAGGCGGTTCTCGCCGAAAACATTATTGTTAGCTTAACCCTGTCTCTTGTTAATCTCTATCTGGACAACTGAATCTGGGGCACTTTTATCCGTGCCCCCCCCAATGTACGAACGAGAGAAGGCAGCGTTGCATCCAATCCTTAAAATAAGGGTTGAAAAGAATTGAAAAAGGCCTCGATATCTAGCGCTTTGATTTGAGTGTCCTGATAACCTACCCCCAAGACATAAATGCGATCGCCCATCACCATCATTCGCAGTTGAATATTCTCTTGCCCATTATTTAAAACTACATCCTGTTGACGATCATTTCCCATCGTCTCTTGAACGGAAAAACCGGTATCTTGGACAATGGCATCCAAGACTTGAGCGAGAATTGCCTCACCTTGATGAGCAATTTCTGTTTGTTGATCGGAAAACGCCACAATAAAGCGAGACTTTTCCTGATTCGTCGTCAATACCTCAAAGGCTAAATTGCCCACCACAGTAAGAATCGACTGTTGTTCGTGGGTAGAAAGACCTGTGGGCATCCAGACTTGGAATTCTCCTGCCCGCGAAATGAGATGTTGCCATTGCAGTTTACCTGTATCAACAGTTAAAAGGGGGCGATCGTCAGGAGAAGCTTGCAGTCGTTGTACCTCTTCTTGCAGTTGTTGATAACCCTCTTGAAAAAATGTGGGACGGTTAGGATTAGCAAATTGGGCTTGAACTGGAGAAAGACCAAGTAACCAAACACTCCCAGCACTGATCCATCCTGCCGCTATTCTCCAGGCGATCGCTTGACTCTGAAACGGTGAGTACATACCATTCTCCAAGATTAGGCTCATTGAATAATAGCGCTGGGCGCTATAGCTATTTTAATCACATCTTAACCACTGACTCCCGGACTGACCGGATAATCTTCTGCATTTCCGATTCAGCCCAATCCAAAAACTGCTAATCTATCAAAGAGGCTAAATGTGCAACAGGATGGGGAGATCATGAGGCAGCTTTGGCAATGGTTCAAGAGTTTACTGGGGCAAATCTTTAATCCTGGAGGGAAGATCTTAACCGGGAGTTCCACAGAATCCGATCTGCATCAGAGTTCATCAGCAGAAGTCCTTCCGCGTCTGAGTGAAGCAGATTATGAGTTTTTATTTCGGCAATTAATGGAGGGAGTGGATCAGGGATGGCCAGCGGAGAGGGTGGGACTCTTTTTTGAAAAATTAGGCGATCGCACCAATTCGGATCAATGGCTAGACTGGTTAAGAGAATATCGCGCTCGACTATTAGGAGGGCGAGCGGCTCAAACTCAGCAAGCCGCTCAGATGATGAAAGTTGGGGAAATGGTGCGATCGCTTCCCAAATGGCAACCGGTAGGAGAAGCCACCTATGAAATAGGACTGCAACTGCGCTTACGCTCCCAAGGAAATTCTCTCTGGGAATATATGACTCCGAGCGTAACGGTTAATTCTCCTTCAACGGTTCCCGATCCTACTCCATCAGAACCTTTATCAGAAACGCCTCCACCTCAAAACCCGGCTTTAGATGTTGTAGCCAGTCCCCCCCCTTCTGAAACGCCTCCAGAAAAGGTGGATACGGTTGATGTGGAAGCGAGTGATTCTAAGAGTAGTCCTTTATTTTACCCAGAAGTTGTTTCTGATTTATGGGCCGATCCCCCAGAAACGCCTGTACCAGAACCAGTAAGTGAAACTCCACCAGAAACGCCTGTACCAGAACCAG
>NZ_JAQMUE010000017.1 GCF_028330985.1 Roseofilum reptotaenium CS-1145
GAACAGAAGCCATCACTGACTCTTCTAGTACACTGGCTTCAAATAACCCAACTGCATCAATACAAAGAACAGAAGCCATCACTGACTCTTCTGGTACACTGACCTCAGAAAATCCAACTCAATCGGTACAAAGAACAGAAGAAATAACTGACTCTTCTGGCACACTTGCGTCAAATAACCCAACGCCATCAATACAAAGAACAGAAGAAACCACTCCCTTCGCCTCAGAAAACTCAACTCAATCGGTACAAAGAACAGAAGAAATAACTGACTCTTCTGGTACACTGACCTCAGAAAGCTCAACGCCATCAATACAAAGAACAGAAGAAACCACTCACTTCACCTCAGAAAACTCAACTCCATCCATACAAAAAACAGAAGAAACCACTGCCTCTGCTGGTACACCGGCTTCAAATAACCCAACTCCATCAATACAAAGAATAGAAGCCATCACTGATTCTTCTGCTGCACTTGCCTCAGAAAACCCAACGCCATCAATACAAAGAACAGAAGAAATTAATGACTCTATATTAAATTCTGAGGGTAGTGTGTTCAGTGAACTTTCTGCTTCAGACAATGTGCTGCAAGGTCGTCTGGGTAATTCTGGAGATGGTTTGATGAGGAATAGGGGGATTTTAGGGAGAAGTAAAAAAATGCTGAATGTTAAACAGTCTATGTTTTTGCCTTCAGGTATTTCTATGAGTGCTAGTGGGGAGGTTTCTAGTAGTGATTTTACGAATAAACCTAGGAATTTAGAGCAGTTGATTCAAGAGTCTTTAAAGGCGAGAAGTGAATTAAAGGAAAAGGTTTCTCGACGTAAAGCGAGTGAGGTAAAACCTATTAGTAAGGACGAAACAGAACTTTACGAATATTCAGAAAATGTTACAACAGAAATGGAAGAGGAGGAAGAAAAGGAAGAAGATAAAACGGATGTGGTTGAATTGTTGGCTAGGGAGGTTTATGGATTGATTCGTCAACGATTGACTATTGAGCAAGAGCGCTATGGCTCTTTTTACTCTGGTCGTTTGCCTTGGTGATTTGGTTAAATAGGAAGGGTTAAGGATTAAGGAGGTGGGCAATGGGACTTTCGGATGCATTAACGTCGGCGACTAAGGGAGCGGTACTAACGGGTGCAGATCTGCTGATGATGGAGGCAGCGATCTCCGCAGACAAAGAACGAGAAAATATTTATGATATAGTCGAGGCTGAAAAGCAGAAGGCTGCACTCCAACTCTATCAACAGCAGTTTTTACAAGGGGATGTACGTTTAGTTAAAGCGGCGTTGATTCCGAGGGATGGGGAAGCGAGCAGTATTATTCGCTTTATGTTTAATCCAGAAGAATTACGATTTAATCGGAGTGTTAAGATTGAAGATATGCAAGGGGCAAGAACGGAACGGGGCTTGCCGAAAGTGAATTTTGGATTTGTGGAACCCTACAAACTTACTTTGTCTAATTTGATTTTTGATACCTATGAGTCGGGAACTAATGTTTTAACGCAAATTCAACCCCTTCTAGATGCGGTGGATTTTAGTTCATTTAAAGATCCATTTGATGAACAAAAAGTTACGGTGAATGGAAAGAACTATTCTTATCAAGAACGAACCTTGGCGGTTTCGCTCGGAGATTCTATGCTCTCTTCGTTTACGAAGTCTATTAGTGGTGTTGATGTCTATGGTTTGGAGGAATATGGTTCAGAAAATCTATCCAAACAAGCGATTGAGTTAAGACGACCTCCTGTGTTTTATTTTATCTGGGGAGATAAGATTTATATGCGCTGCATGGTAGAGTCTTTGGATTATAGTTTGAATATGTTTCGGCCTAATGGAGTACCGGTCAGAGCTGTGGTAACCTTAAACTTGAAAGAGGTCGATCTAGGGGTGGCTAGTCGTAAGTTTAGCGAACGCCAGAGTTTTGTTCAAGGCGCTACTTAATATTGAGTGGATTGGTTTTTTGAGGAATTACGAGTATGAGTGATGAAACGCTGTTTGTTTCGACTCCTATGGTTGAGATTGAGGGAGCAACTGAGGAGGAGATGAGTAGTTTTATGCGGGATATTTTGCAAATTTCTGTGGAGGAGAGTTTGCATTTACCGGGAATGTTTACGCTGGTTATTAATAATCCGTATAGTCCGTTGGATGATGAGACACAAACTTGGCAACACGATCCTTTAATTCAAATTGGAAAAAAGGTTAAGATTGGTTTTATTGGCAGTACGTCGGAGGAAAATGAACAGGCGAATCAGGATTGGTTGATTGATGGGGAAATTACAGGGATGGAAACCCATTTTACGAATACGACTCAAGCGCCGATTGTGATTCGAGGCTATGATTTATCCCATCGTTTGCATCGCGGACGTTTTAATCGTTCGTTTCAGGATTATACGGATAGCGATATCGTTCGGAAAGTTGCTAAGGAAATGGGGATAGAGGAGGGGCATATTGATGATAGTGGCAAGACTCACCCCTATGTTTTCCAGGAAAATCAAACGAATATGGAGTTTTTGCGGGAGAGGGCGGCGCGAATTGGGTTTGAGTTGTTTGTGCAAAATGGGACGTTGCATTTCCGCAGTCCGACGGAGAGTGAGGTGTTGCAGTTGGCTTGGTTGACGGAGGTGGAGAGTTTTCGGGTGCGGGTGACGAGTTCTGAGAAGGTGGATGCGGTTGAGGTACGGAGTTGGGATTATCGGTATAAAAAGCCGATTGTGGCTAAGGTCGATCGCCACAATCTGATCACGAATGTGGAGGGAAAGGGTGAGGGAATCGTGGATACGAGCGATACGAATGACAGCCGTATCCATTTTATTGAGGATAACTTTGGTTCTAATTTACCGTCTCCTCGGCTGATTGTGGTGGATAAACCGGTGGCTAGTCCGGATGAGGCCGATCGCATGGCTCAAGCGATTTATGATGAGTTGGGGGGGGAGTTTATCTATGCGGATGCCCATGCTCAAGGGAATCCTCTGATTCAGGTGGGTAAGGTGATTGAGCTAACCCAGATGGGGCGCTACAGTGGCAGGTATTATGTGACGGAAACTCGCCATCTCTATTATCAGGGGGTTTATACAACGGAATTTAGTATTCGGGGATTGCGAGGAGGGTCGATTTTCGATATTTTATCGCCGCAAAATCGTTTACGGCCGGGGCAAACGTTGATGGTGGGCATTGTGACGCATAATCGAGACCCGGAGGGGTTGGGGCGAGTGCGGGTTAAGTTTCCGACGCTGAACCCGGAACCCGATGGTAGTGCCCATGCGAGTCAGTGGGCTAGGGTGGTGAGCGTGGGTGGAGGTAAATATCGGGGGTTTGATTGTTTGCCGGAAATTAATGATGAGGTGTTGGTGGCGTTTGAACATGGGGATGTGCATCGTCCTTATATTATTGGTGGGTTGTGGAATGGGCAGGATAAACCGCCAGAACCGATCAATCGTACGATTTCCGATCGCGGAAAAGTGCGCTTAAGAACGTTTAAAACGCCTAGTGGCCATACCTTGCAGTTTGTGGAAGAAGACCAATATGCTAGTCGAGATGGGATTTATCTGCGCAGTAGTGCCGGTCATGAGATAGAACTCAATGATAGCGATCGCGCCCTGGAAATTACCACCAACGGCCAAAACAAAATCCGTTTTGATGACCGCAACCAGCGCATCGAAATTCAGACTAGAGGCGGCCATCACTACATTCTTGATGATACCCGGCATAATATGACCCTAAAATCTACGGGAACCATGAACCTGAATAGCTCTAGAGGGGTGCAAATTAACCCAGGACTGGGTCAAGTGGGTGTATCTGGGAATCTGAGCTGTCAAATCTTAACAACGGGACAATTGATTATCGGATTTGGGGCGAATCAAGTTAATGTGGGAGAGGCGATCGCTAACCTACAAAAACAGGTCACTCAACAACAACAAAGCTTCCAAAACTACGTTCAACAGCAACAAACCCTCGATCAACAGCAAGATGCAGCTCGAGCGCAACTGGCTCAACAACTGCAACAAGCACAAAACCAAGCGGCCCAACTTACCCAAACTCAACAACAACTCTTGCAAGAACAGCAACGCCAACAAACCGTCGATCAACAGCAAAATGCTGCACTACAACAAACTCAAAATCAACTGAATACTCTCATTAACCCAGCCAGTCCGAGTCCGAGTCCTACCCCTACTCCAACTCCAACCCCTCCCGCACCATAGCTCCAGAGTTCCAAGCTATGAGACAATATAAAAGGCAGTTTGGGCAGGTCTACTTCTTTTTGAAACAATAAACTTTTAATCCTATCTCCCCATTCCCTGTTTAATCTCTAACGTTCAACCCCCCTTGAGTGACCTATCTTGGCCCTTTTGGCCCCTCTTACCTCTCTATCCCTACGGTCAACGGCGAACCCTGCGCCAAGAAGTTGTCCAAGACACCATCTGGACGTTTGACCAGCTTCAAGGCATTCTCTACGTGGTCGTTCCCATTCGCATGACGATTATCAAACTCTCCTCTGGGGGGTTACTGGTCTATGCACCGGTTGCACCTACTCCCGAATGTGTGCGATTGGTGAATGAATTAGTCGATCTCCATGGAGATGTTAAATATATTATCCTGCCCACGGTTTCGGGACTCGAACATAAAATCTTTGTCGGCCCCTTTGCCCGTCATTTCCCCCAAGCTCAGGTTTTTATTGCTCCCCACCAATGGAGTTTTCCCTTCAATTTACCGGTGACCTGGCTGGGGTTACCGGGCAACCGCACCCATATTTTACCTACGGACAGCCGTCAAGCCCCCTTTAGTGCTGAATTTGACTACCATATCCTCGGGCCGATTAACCTCGGGCCGGGACAATTTGAAGAAGTTGCCCTGCTCCACCGAGCTACGGGTACAGTCTGCGTCACGGATACCATTATCTCTCTTTCTGAACAGCCACCGGCGATCGCCCAATTTGACCCCTATCCTCTCCTCTTTCACGCCAAAGACAGCGCCTCAGATCCCATTCAAGATACCCCAGAAAACCGCCGCAAAGGATGGCAACGCATTTGTCTGTTTGCTCTCTACTTCCAACCCAGTGTCCTTGAAACCCCCAAATGGTCAACGGTTTTTAAAAAAGTCATCAGCGCCCCAGACCGGTCTAAAAAAGCCTACTTCGGTCTCTTTCCCTTCAATTGGAAAGCCAATTGGAAACAAGCCTTTCAACCCCTGAAAAATCGTCTCTGGGTCGCTCCTGTTCTACAAACTTTGATTCTCAACCGCGCTCCCCAAGAAGTCTTAAATTGGTCTGAAAAAGTTGCCCGCTGGGACTTTCAGCGTCTGATTCCCTGTCACTTTAGTGCCCCCATTCGTGCCACGGGTTACGACTTCCGACAAGCCTTTTGCTTCCTCAAACAACACCCTCTTAGTCCCTATTCCTTACCCCCAGAAGACCTCAAACTTCTGCAAACGATCGATCTCAATTTATCCCAACGCCGAATTGTTCCCCCTGCACAACAGAAAGTTTAGAGGTAGTGATTCTGTTCGCTTAAGCCCTGCGGTAGGATAATCAATGCGATCGCACTAAACATTCTTGAGAAAACACCCATGACTGTTGATACCATCTCCGCTAATAGCGTCCTGAATCAACTCCAGTGGCGTTATGCCACCAAAAAATTCGATCCGACGCGCAAAATTCCAGATCCGGTATGGAACGTCCTAGAGCAAAGCTTAGTCCTAACTCCTTCTTCCTTTGGACTGCAACCGTGGAAATTTTTTGTCCTCACAGACTCTCCTGTGCGCCAGCAGTTACTGGAGCATTCTTGGGGACAAACCCAAGTTGTAGAAGCTTCCCATTTAGTCGTATTGGCAATTAAAAAAGACTTTGGTGTAGCAGAAGCAGAGCGATATATCGAATATATGGCGCAAGTACGAAATACCCCCATCGAAAAACTAGAAGGGTTTGGGAAGATGGTTAAAGGGTTTTTGGGGAGATCGCCCGATCAATTTAATGTTGATGATTGGTCCACTCGGCAAGTCTATATCGCGATCGGTCAATTCATGACTACTGCTGCTATGCTAGGGGTAGACGCTTGTCCCATGGAAGGCTTTATCCCCGATAAATACGATGAAATCCTCGGATTAAGTGCAAAAGGCTATCATTCAGTTCTCCTCTGTCCTGCTGGATATCGTGCTGAAGACGATAAATACAGCCAACTACCCAAAGTTCGCTATCCGACCGAAGACATTGTAGAGTATATCCAGTAATCATTACAATCTTGAGGGTCAGTCTGAAGGTTTGACCCTCATCCCTCTAACGCATTAAACTCACTTACCCCCTAAAAAACATTCATGCTTGATGACCTACTCAATTCCAAAAAAGCCAGGAAGAGCTTAAAAAAAAGCTTTTCAACCGTTGAAAAACTAGCAACCAACAGTTTGAGCAGTAAAGAAACTTCTGACTTGATCTATAAATCAAAGAAAAATGACTTAAGCGATCAAGAGGTTGCCAACTTACGCGAAAAAGGGATCAAAGGCTATAAATTTATTCAAGAAAATTTCATTAGTAAGAAAAAGAAAAAGAAGAAAAAAGATCTTTTCTAGAATTCAGTCATCTATAGCGCTTCGCGCTATAGATGTGTTGACCTAAAGGATGCGGGTTAGCTGAAACCCCTCCAGCTAACCCGCCTTTATGTTAATTCACATTAATCGACAGTGAATGGCTTAATCTCGGCCAAAAATTGCAATCAGCAGGCGCAAGATAAACACAAACAAGTTAATGTACGTTAGGTACATCGACAGAGCAGCAGATAGATATTGCTCATCCCGATAGGTACGGGGGAGAATAAAGAAATCTACTACGGCAACGCCACAGAAGAGGAAAACGCCAAAACCAGAAATGGCAATTTCTAACCAGTTGGGGGTATAAACGCCAAAGAGAGAAAAGATAACTTGGGCTAAGATAACCACGACAAAGGCAACTAAGGCCATTTGAATCGTTTGGGTTAGAGCCAAACCATCTTGCTCAGAGAGGTTCGATCCAATTTGGCGAGCGAAGACAAAAGCGACTCCACAACCGAGAGCAGCGAAGGCGATGCCTTGCATTCCTACGCCTTCAGTCCCTAGGGCAACGTAAACTAAGCCACTCAGGGTATAGCCAGACAGGAGACTATAGGTTGCCAGCAAGGGGAGAGCAGTGCTGTTATTGGCTTTTTCCGCAACTCCTCTAGCAACAAAGAAAAGCACTAACTCGGCAATCAGGGCCACAATAAAACTGGGCATGAAGATACCGGGGTTAGTTTGGATGACGGTTAAGCCACCATAGGTTCCGAGAGCGGTTAAAACCAAGCCTCCGCCGACATAGGGAAGGGCGTTAGGAATTACATTGGGTCCAACAACCAGTTGTCCCTTTGCTTCACGAATGTCATTGAGAAAGTTTGAACTGTTACTCATGGGTGTTTCAATGAAACGTCTATTACAAAGCCATATTTTATATTGTGGCGCAAAGCTCCGTGGAGTTTCCAATAATTACCCAGTTTGCTTAATCTAAAGGAGGATCAACAGCACAATCACACTGAGGAGGGCGAGGATCGCAGCAGAGGGGCGAGGATCGCCCTCCTCTCGATAATCGCGATCCAAAGAGCGCTCTAACCCACATTTGAGACAAACATAGCGACGGGGGTTTTTGGGATCTTGCACAAAAGGACAATAATTTTGGGAACAATCCGTCAGACAAGTTTTTCTAGACATAAGCAGAAATCCTCAACCCTTATGATTGTCTGATGCAGGAGGGTTGAGGTTCCTTCCGGAAAATTGGGAGAGAGGGAATGGGGGATAGGGGGATGGGGGGACGCGGCGATACGGAAAGAATCAATCACTGATTCCCCATTACCGATTCCCGATTACCCCATTATGTGGCTTTGATATCGGCGATCGCACTTCGGGCAACTCCGGCGATCGCCCGATCCGTTGCTTTGGGCAAATGATAATAACTCCCACCCGCCGTTTTTGCTAACTCCTTACCAAATCCTGTGGAAATAAACTTGCGCTCCGTATCAATGACCAACAGCTTAATCCCCAGGGCACGAATACGAGCTGCAATCTCTAATAACTCGTTCTTAATATCTGGTTTTTCCTCCCCTTCCAAGGGTTCACCCAAGGAACGCGCCAGGGGAATATTACCGCGACCATCCGTAATGGCAACTAGGACAACTTGACCAATATCGCCAGATTGTTGGGCGTTCATGCCCACGCGCACCGCCGTTGTCAAACCATGGGCTAGGGGAGAACCGCCGCCACAGGGCATCACTTCCAGTCTACGGCGGGCAGAGGCGATCGAACGGGTGGGGGGTAACAAGACATCCGCTTGCTCGCCTCTGAAGGGAATGAGGGACACCTGGTCGCGATTTTGATAGGCCTCCGTGAGCAGTTGCATCACCGCACCTTTCGCTGACTGCATCCGGTTGAGCGCCATGGAACCCGACGCATCCACCACAAAAACTACCAGTGCCCCGGACTTGCGGGCTAACCGTTTGGAGCGCACATCCCCCGATTCCACAATCACACGGCGGTGGGGGTTGCGGGCGCGTCTGGCTTTCTGATAGGGAGCCGCTGCTCGCAGGGTGGCATCGACGGCAATGCGACGCACTCTACCTTTGGGTAACATCGGTTTTACATAGCGGCCGCGATCGTCTGTAAAGATCAGGGTACGACTGCCCGATTTTCCTTGCCGTTTGGCCATTTGGGCAAAATAAAGCACGCTGGAATCGAGAACGACTCCTTCCGGATCGAAGATAAATTCTTCCGGGACACTGGGTTCATCCGGTTCATTCTCTTCTGGGGGATCTTCCTCCTCTTCTTCTTGATCCTGATCCTCATCATCCCGATCCCGATCTTGGTCTTGGGGAGGTTCCGGGGGAGGAGGAGGCGGTGGAGGTTCATCTGGAGGTGGGGCTTGAATTACGGTTGCTCTAGGCACAATCACCAGTTGGACGGCGGTGCGTAAATCTTCGGCACTCACCTCCGTGCGTCCTTCTAAGGCAGCCGCTGCTTTAGCCACTTTCACCGCAAAGAGTTCAGCGCGATGACCTTGCACGGCTCCCCGAATGGCTTCCTCAACCAGATAGCTGACTTGCTCCGGGGTAATGGTGACATCTTTGAGCCATTCCCGCGCCAGTAAAATTTGGGTTTTCAGGTTGTCGAGTTCTTCCGTATAGCTTTCGAGGAAAGCTTGGGGAGATTGGGTGTAGGACAGGGCTTGGCTCACGGCATCTACCCGTTGATCGAGGCCAAGAACACCATCAGCAGATAGACTAATGGCTATCCTATCTAAGAGATGTTCCCGAAGCGAGCCTTCTTCCGGGTTGTACGTGGCGATCAGAATGGCTTGACAGGAATGTTCAATACTAATCCCTTCCCGTTCGATCCGGTTGCGTCCTTCACTGAGAACAGTGAGCAATTGGTTACTGATTTGGTCATCCAGAAGGTTGATTTCATCCACGTAGAGAACGCCACGATTGGCTTTTGCCAGCAGTCCCGGTTGAAAGACGGTAGCTCCTTGCTTAACGGATTCTTCTACATCCACCGATCCTAAGAGCCGGTCTTCGGTAATACCGAGGGGAATTTGCACAAAAGGCGCGGGTATAATTTCAGTTTCTGTGTTTGCTTCTGGATGTAATGAATCATGGGGAGCTTGGTTCCAGAAGGAGTCTTTGACGATTTCGATCGCCGGAAGCAGGTTATGCATTGCTCTAGCCATGACTGATTTTGCCGTACCGCGACGACCGGCGATCGCCACTCCTCCTAAACCTGGATCGACAGAAGCTAGGAGTAGCGCCAGTTTAATGGCTTCTTGGCCGATAACAGCAGTTAAGGGAAAGTTTCGGGAGGACGTGGGGTTTGGGGCGATCGCAGAGGGAGACTCGGTAACAGGCATGGTATATCAAGAGAAGATTGTTGGCTAAAGTTAACCATCCTCTAGGATACCGAAAAAGGGGATGGGGGAGATAGAGGAATACAGGATAACGTAATCATGATTCATTCAAGTTAAATTCAAATGACGGATTACGACTCCCCCTGGAAAGAAGCCATCTCCTTATACTTTCGCGACTTCCTAGAATTCTTCTTCCCCAACATCGCTGCTGACATCAACTGGCAACGGGGTTTTGAATTTCTCGATACCGAACTGCAACAAATCAAACGGGAAACTGAAACCGGAAAACGAGATGCGGATAAATTAGTCAAAGTTTGGCGCACTGACGGCACGGAAACCTGGGTTTTGGTTCACATTGAAATTCAATCCCAGCGCCAAAGTAAATTTGCTGAACGCATGTACCTGTATCACAGCCGGATTTTTGACACTTACCGTCGCTCCGTTGCCAGTTTAGCCATCCTAGCTGATGAACAAACTCGATGGCGACCCACCCAGTATCAAAAAAAGCTATGGGGATGTCGCGCTCTCCTAAAATTTCCCATGGTCAAACTCTTGGATTACGATCTGAGTCAATTGGAGCATAATTCTAATCCTTTTGCTGCTATAGTTGCTGCTCACCGGGCTGCCCAACAGATGGGAGAGGATGTACAACAAAACTATCAGCGCAAATTACAATTGGTAAAAAGCCTCTATCAACGGGGACTGAGCCGAAATGATATCGTAGAACTATTTCGCCTAATTGACTGGTTGATTGCCCTACCAGCAAAAGAAGAGCAGCGTTTGTGGACAGAAGTTGAGAGTTTAGAGCAGGAGGATCAAATGCCTTATATTACCAATGTCGAACGCTTTGGAATCCAGAAAGGTCAACAAGTCTCTCTTGTTCGTGTCCTAGAAGCGAGATTTGGTGAGATTCCTTCATCGTTGAGGGAGCAAGTGAGTCAGATTAGAGACTTGGAAGCGCTAGAGAGGCTTTTGGCACAAGTAGTTAGCATTCAATCTCTAGAGGCTTTTCAATCTGAGTTGAACTCCTTGATTAGAGAGGAAGGGGAAGAATTTATGCCTTATATTACCAGTGTGGAGCGCTTTGGAATCAAGAAAGCCCGACTGGAAGATATTGTTCGTATCCTAGAAGTGAGGTTTGGCGAGATTCCCTCATCTTTGAGGGAGCAAGTGAGTCAGATTACAGATTTGGAAGCACTAAAGAGGCTTGTGGTGCAAGCAGTTAGCAGTGAGTCTCTAGAGGCTTTTGAATCCGAGTTATAGTTGATTTCAATAAGAATGAGACATGGTTGTAGGGGCGAAAAGTTTTTCGCCCCTACATTGTGGTATGATAACTCATGCTTTGGTTCTGATGGGGAGCAGCCATCAGAGGTAACGGGGAAAGCTTGGTGCAAATCCAACACTGTCCCGCAACTGTAAGGAGATAGAAGACATCATAAATCATCTCTAAGTCAGGATGCCCGCCGAAGTAAGTC
This sequence comes from Roseofilum reptotaenium CS-1145, assembly GCF_028330985.1. Lineage (NCBI taxonomy): Bacteria > Bacillati > Cyanobacteriota > Cyanophyceae > Desertifilales > Desertifilaceae > Roseofilum > Roseofilum reptotaenium. The sequence goes on from NZ_JAQMUE010000017.1 coordinate 11,354, forward strand.
TCTTTAATCACTATTCTGCGAGGTACAGAATCATGTCACAAGTTTATTCGTTTCGGTTTCTTTTCTCTTCTATCCCCCTTCTCTACAAGTATTGATACTCCCACAGCCCCTTAAAAAGGGGGGCAATAGGGAAAGTCCCCCTTTTTAAGGGGGGTTTAGGGGGATCTTCATAAAAGCAAAAAGTACCAATATTACGCGAACTAACAACTAAAGTTCCCCTTCAAAAATCATTGTTGTTTTTCTGAATCTATGAATCAACGCAAGCTTCTTTTTCGACTGATGGCTGGTTTTCTCGCCTTCAGCTTTACCCTCGTATTATCACTCTTCCCCGCACCTGCCCAAGCGATGCATATTATGGAAGGATTTCTGCCTCTACCTTGGGTCATTTTTTGGTGGGTTGTTTTTCTGCCCTTCTTTGGCTTAGGACTCTATCGCATTAACCAAACCGTACAAAAAAATCCCGAACTGAAACTCCTCCTCGCCTTATCTGGAGCCTTTGCTTTTGTACTTTCAGCGCTCAAAATTCCCTCAGTGACAGGTAGTTCCTCCCATCCCACAGGAACGGGTTTAGGAGCGGTATTATTTGGCCCGTCAACGATGACCGTTTTGGGAACTCTGGTTCTCTTATTTCAAGCTGTACTTTTAGCCCATGGAGGCATCACCACATTAGGTGCCAATGCCGTTTCTATGGCTGTGGTTGGCCCCTTTGTTGCTTTTGGGATTTATCGCTTGGTGATGTCGATGAGTCAACGGCAAACCCTAGCCGTTTTTCTGGCAGCGGGGTTGGGAAACTTAGCCACTTATGTGGTCACTTCCTTACAATTAGCCTTGGCGTTTCCTGTAGAAAATGGAGGCATTTGGGTCGCTTTTCTGAAGTTTGCGGGCATTTTCGCCGTGACTCAAATCCCCCTAGCAATTATTGAAGGACTCTTAACTGTCATGGTTTGGAATAGCTTACTATCCTATTCTCAACCGGAATTAAAACTTTTGAATTTAATGAAATCTGAACAGGTATGAAAATACAGCAAAATCAATGGCCAAACGGTCTGTTACTATTAACGATTATTGGGCTAACCGTCTTTCCCTTAATGACGATTAAAGATAGTGAATTTGGGGGAGCCGATGGCCAAGCCGAGGAAGTCATTACAGAAGTCAATCCCCAATATGAACCCTGGTTTGAACCCATGTTAGAACCGCCCGGTGGCGAAACAGAGAGTTTGCTATTTGCTCTGCAAGCGGCTCTTGGTGCAGGAATTATCGGATACGGAATCGGATGGTATCGGGGACGTTCTCAGTCGCATCCTTCTGGGGAAAATGACGCTACCGACTGATACTTGGGCGTATCAAAATGGTTTAAATCGGTTACCTCCAAGTCAAAAACTGGGGTTTTCTTTGCTCATGTTGGGGTTCGCTTTGGTGAGTCAACCTCTGACGCAAATTGCCCTCAGTTTATGGATGGCGGTTTGGACAATTGGATACGCTAAAATCCCGATGAAGTTTTATCTGAAATTGCTTCTGGGGGGCTATACGTTTGTGTTGATGAGTTCCTTGGCATTTCTGATTGATGTGCAGACGGTAGAGAGTGGTCATTTAGAGATTCCTGGACTCCTGATTGGTTGGTCAACCGGATCTCTGTATTGGTCAATTTCGCAAACAGTCTTGGATTTGTTTATCCGGCTGATTTTACGGGCAGTGGCTTGTCTCTCCTGTTTCTTTTTCTTGATGCTCACGGTTCCGATGGTGGAGATAGTTCAAGTATTGCGTCAGTGGCGTTTTCCGGAACTGTTGTTAGAGTTGATTTTACTAATGTATCGGCTGATTTGGGTGTTGCAAAAGACCGTTTCTGACCTGCGACTGGGACAAAAAGCGCGGGGAGGATATGGCAATTTTGCCCAAAGTTTGCGCAGTGTGAGTTTGTTGATTCGGCAATTGTTACATCGAACCTTAACGGATTATCATCGCTTTTCTTTAGGGGCGACTGCACGGGGATTTGAGCATAAATTTACAGTGTTGTCAATGAAACGGTATGAGCGATCGCCCCGTTACGAATGGGAAGCCCTCCTCGGATTTGTCCTCTTGCTGTCTCTAGAACTGTCAGGAATAGCACATGGATAACTCTAATTTGCTCGAACTCAGGAACGTGAGCTATTACTATTCAGGACAGGCTCATGGAGTATTTGATCAACTGAGCCTCAAGATTCAACCCCATCAGAGAACTGTAATTTTAGGGCACAATGGCTCCGGAAAATCTACCTTGTTTTTACTGATGACAGGATTATATCTCGTAGACCGAGGAACGATTTTCTGGCAGGGTAACCCCTTAGATTATCAGCGCCAAACCTTGAAACAATGGCGGCAAAATGTAGGATTAGCCTTTCAAAATCCAGAGCATCAACTCGTCGCAGGAACGGTAGCAGAAGACATTTCCTATGGACTGTGTAACTTAAAGCTCTCGAAACCCGAAATTCGCTACCGAGTAGAACAGGCGATCGCCGATTTTCAATTGACTGAAATTGCCCACACTCCCCTCCACCACATCAGTTTAGGGCAAAAGCGCCGCGTTGCCCTGGCTGGAGTGATGGTCTTAAATCCCCAACTGCTGTTACTCGACGAACCCACCGCCTACTTAGACCCGCAACAACGGCAAACCTTACTCCAAGAGTTACACAAAATCGAACAAAAGGGAACGACAATCGCGATCGCCACCCATAACCTAGATTTCGCCTATCAATGGGCAGACTGGTTTATCATTCTCAACCAAGGGCAACTCATTCTAGAAGGAGATGCAGAAACCGTTTTTTCTCAACAGAAATTGCTCACTGAAATAGGTTTAGGTGTCCCCACCCTCTGGGAAGCATGGCACAGTTTACCCGTTTCTATCCGTCCTCAAGTTCAGGAAATTCCGCGCACTTTGGAAGACTGGAAAAGCCTTTTTAGTTCCCACAATCTATAGCATTTTTAAATGAGTATTCAGAATCGGTAGGGGCGAACGGCCGTTCGC
>NZ_JAQMUE010000018.1 GCF_028330985.1 Roseofilum reptotaenium CS-1145
ATCTTGTCTATGGAAACTTTCTATGGATTATCTCTTGCCTTGGGCGATCGCCCCGATTATGATTCATGCATCAGTTGAATATTAACGCCTTGAGAAAGTGTTAGCGCACTCTCCCAAGACTTCCCCAACTGTAGACCAAGTACAATTGGAGCAAAATTATAATGGCACAGGTTTTAGTGCAGGTGTTTATCCCGGTGCAAGGCTATGATGAGACTCAGTTCTACACCTACGTTGATGAGTCTAACTTCCCAGGAATGAATCTCTTTAACGTCGGGGATAAAGTTCGGATTAAGGGGGAATTGTTCACCGAGGAACACCTCCATACGGTTGAGTCGGTAAACTTTGATTTGCCTTCTAGACAATGGGAGTATTACATTAAGTTTGACTCTTGTTTTTAACATCCTAATCCAAGAGTTCAGGCGTGGCTTGAAGATATGAGCGATGACCCTCATTACCGTGTAGAATGATTGTTTCAAGACTGGCTTACTGAAGCCTTTGATACCAATGTACACTCGTATAATGTTGCGACAGAAAAGAGTCTTAGTCGTTCAATAAATATGCCAGTCCCCATTAAGTAAAATAGACTTGATGGGGATTTTAAATTGAGCTTATTCTCAGCAAATATTTATTTATAATAAGTGTTGCAATGTATATTTATTTGTAAAGTAAATACGAGGTGGTAAGGATGGTTTGGATAGAAGAGTACAATTCAGATTGAAGAGGTGATTGACGTATACCGCTATCACTCGGTGAGGGATAAAGTAAATTATTCTATTTATTATTTAATCGCTGTTAGCGATTACTGTGACGAGCATAAATCTAAAGAGGATGAAATTGCTGAAATCAAGAAGGAAATGGCCCACTACAAAGAGAGGTCAATGGATGCTGGAGAGTAAACCTTTTTTGGTTGATTAAATTTTCAGCGGCAGCGCTATAGGAAAGGGAGCCGCTAAGATTTCGGTCACCCTCAAAGCATTACCAGAAGGGGATTTCAAGAATAAAACTTGATTATCTCGGTCACCCTCTAATGCTGATTCTTTCGTAAGCGCCGCCTATTCAGTTTGTTCGCTGGGTATGTCGATAACTCTGTGAGTACAGCTAGGTGAGAACTTGGTCAAAGCCTTGGAATGTATAGATTTCAGGCGACAAATCTTAAAAGTGAGAACAAACACCTGGGTTAGTTGAAGCCTTGTAGTGACTGAGTTTCAGGAAAATTTTTCAAAAAGTGCTGGGTGAGTACATTAATTGATTAAGGATTCAACAAAGGGGTGAGATCTATAGTATATACTTTAGTATATACTATAGATCTCACACTTTATGATTCTCTACTTATCCATAAATAATGCTTATGTGATGGTCATGTGATTCTTATGTGATGGTCATGTGATTAATATATTAATGAAAATCTATGGCAATGCTTCTATGGATAGATTTTATCTATTTCTATGACCTATTTACCTCATACCCCAAAATGGGGTGTTAGGTTGGTTTTGTGTGAGATATTTGTGAGCGCTCCCCTTGGGACTAGGGTGTTGCAGGTTCAAAGTCTAGAAACCAAAGAATATTGATGAATCGGGATGACAGGATTTGAACCTGCGACATCCTGCTCCCAAAGCAGGCGCGCTACCAAGCTGCGCTACATCCCGGATAAACACAATTGCATTATAACCCATAAAAGTGAGGTTTGGCTAGAGTCAGTGCAATGGGAAGATTTATTTTCCAGACCGCATTCATTCAGTCTAAGTTGAAAACCGGGTGTTCTTGCATTGTCTATTGCTATAGTGCCTATGGCCTCCCCTTCTTAGTTTGGATACCAAAACATCCCTTTAATGCCTTCTGGATCTTGGAGAAAACCCAGGCTGCGGTAAAATTCAACCACATGAGGATCAGCAAACAAGGTAATGTTACTAATATCTTCACTGCGGAGTTTCTTAATCGTATGTTTCATCAAGGCTTTGCCCAGACCTTTACCTTGGAAGGTTGGATGAACGACGACATCCCAGAGAGTCGCATTAAAGGCATGATCCGAGGTTGCTCTAGCAAAGCCAATCAAGCGACGATGGTTGCCTCGTAAGTCCCACATCGAAATGACCAGAAAGCTGTGTTCGATCGCTTTTTTGACTTTCCGCAAAGGACGGCGAGACCAACCCACCGCATCACATAGCTCTTCGAGTTCATATAGGTCGATGTTCCGATTTGTGCTAAACACAATACGGGAGATTTTGCCCGAATCGCTCTTAATATCCAGCGTAGCAAAATCTTCCAGTGCTTTCACTGGACTGGTTGTTATCGGAGTATCCGAGCTGCTAAACAAGCTTTTCCAAAAACCCATGCAGGTGTGATTGAAGTAGTCAAAGTTAAATAAACAATATTAGCTTAGTATATCTCCCATAATCTTTTCCTTCTATTATGGCTCAGGGTTTAAAATCCTCTACCTTAGAACTGCTCAAACGCTTTAACCGGGCGTTCCCCCAATTTTATGAACAGTTTGTCAGTTCTGACATCCAACTGCAAAACCTGAAGCTGGCCTATCAACTCTACAAAACCCAGAAAGCTGTGATTGAAGTACGGTCTGAGAATGCCAAAAGCGCTCTCCACTTTGCTTATCGTAATCAGTCCTTCCTCTTGAGTGACATTTTTGGGGTTCTGGCCGCTTATGGATTAACGATTCATAGCCTCAGTCTCTATGGTCAAATTCATGCCCCGATGCTGGTGTTCATCAAGTTGGTGGTCTCTAGAGGAGGAAAGGCACTGCTGGAGAAAACGGCGGAAAATGTCTGTCGAGCCATTCAGGAGGCCTTAGCGGGCCATTTTGAAGTGGAGGAAATGTTGGCAGTCGAGTTTAACCTAGATGCGGGATTAGAACAGGTGGATACGGAGTTTTATGTCGATCCGGTGTTCCATCTACCTGCCTTACTGATTGAAGCGGATAATCAGCCAGGATTGTTTTACAAGGTTATGTATGGTATCTGGCAAGAGGATTTATTGGTGGTTAATGCCAATCTTTTGGTTTGGAGGGGACGCACTCGCCTAATTCTCTACTTGCTTGGGCCCAATGAAAGCTTGATTCCGGAATATCTGGGTCAGAAGATTGCTGAAAGTGTGAAGCAGCGGTTATTGGGCGATCTGAATTAGCTTAGAACCTTAACTAACCAACACCTATTGCCTTTTGCCTCACAAGGACACGGTTCAAGATAGGATAGGAATATGGCAAAAATCGATATCCTTGGCGTTTCCCATACTTATGAATTAACTGCACCTAAACCGGCAAAGCCAACGTTGGTGTTTGTTCATGGCTGGTTGTTGAGTCGGGCCTATTGGCGGCCTTTGGTTGATCAACTGCGATCGCACTATCAATGTTTGGCCTATGATTTGCGTGGCTTTGGTGAATCAGATACTAGACCTCGTTCACCGATATATGAGGGTGAACTAATTTTGGGATATACTCCCAGCGATTATGCAAAGGATTTGGGTATTCTTCTGGATCAATTGGAGATTGAGAAGGCTTGGCTGATGGGCCATTCCCTGGGGGGTACGGTGTGCCTATGGGCGGCTTCTCAGTTGGGCGATCGCATTGAAGGGGTGATTTGCCTCAATTCTGGGGGCGGTATTTACTTAAAAGAGGAGTTTGAGCGATTCCGCTCTGCTGGGGCCCAATTGGTAAAAAGGCGGCCTCGGTGGTTGGCGGATATGCCTTTGCTCGATTGGCTCTTTACTCGCTCTCAGGTATCTCAACCTCTATCGAGAGGTTGGGGAAAACAACGGTTAGTTGATTTTGTCAGCGCCCAATATGAAGCTGCATTAGGCGCTTTGTTAGACTCGACTACAGAGGAGCAAGTTCACCGTTTACCCCAGTTGGTGGTTCATCTGCAACAGCCCGTTTATTTTATTGCCGGAGCTGAGGATAAGGTGATGGAACCTCGCTATGTGAGACATTTAGCCAGTTTTCATCAATTGTTTCGCTCTGGATCTGACAATGTGGTGGAAATTCCCAATTGTGGGCATTTTTCAATGCTGGAAGCAACCGATCAGGTCGTGGAGCAGATTGATCGCTTGATTCAGACTGAGGAAGTTGGCGATCGCATGGCGAGTTAAGGTTGAGGAAGATGGCCTATTTCCCATTCCCTACCGAGTAGCGGTATAGAGGGTTTGGAGTTTAGATAAATCCATCCGCGACTGTACCCCTAAAGTTAAGGGAGAGTGATCGCCGACTTCCCAATGGGCAGCCGCTGCACATGCAATCATTGCCGCATTATCAGTACAATATTTCATCGGTGGAAATAGCACCTCTAGATTATGCTCCTCTCCAGCACTCTTGAGGAGTTGGCGTAATCCCCGATTTGCCGCCACTCCTCCACCAATGGCGATCGTCGATAAATTATAGTCAAGAGCAGCTTTAACTGCCCGTTTCGTCAGTGCTTTAGCGACTGTTTCTTGGAAACTCGCCGCTAGGTCAGCAATGGGTAAATTAGGATCGGAAGCCTTGAGTTGATTCACCAGGCGCATCACCGCCGTTTTTAACCCACTGAAGCTACAGTCATAGGGATGATATCCTCCTTTGGGTAAGGAAATTCTGCCTTCTGGTAGGGAAAAAGCTTGCGGATTACCTGTTTTAGCCAATTGGTCAATAATGGGGCCTCCAGGATAGCCGAGTCCCAACAAACGGGCGACTTTATCAAAGGCTTCTCCAGCCGCATCATCGCGGGTTCTTCCCAGGGTCGTATACTGGCCGCATTCGTGAACCTGGATCACGCTGGTGTGACCTCCAGAAACGAGCAGACAGAGGAAAGGGGGTTTTAAGTCGGGGTTGGTGAGATAGGAGGCGTAGATATGGCCTTCGAGGTGGTGAACGCCAATAAAGGGTTTGTTGTGCAGAAGGGCTAGGGTTTTAGCTGCCGTAAGGCCTACTAATAAGGCTCCGACTAAACCTGGGGCACAAGTGGCGGCGATCGCATCAATTTCTGACCAAGACAGTTCAGCCTCTTCTAGGGCTGCGGCGATCGCCTCATTCACCGTTTCTAGATGACAGCGAGAGGCCACTTCTGGCACAACTCCCCCATACTGGCCATGCTCGGCCATCTGTGAAGCGACAAAATTACTCAGAACGTTACAATTTTTTACAATTGCTACAGAAGTTTCGTCACAACTTGTTTCAATAGCTAGAATCGTTGCCATTGCCTGCTACCTTGTTCTCAGGGAAAAAGCTATTTTGAACCCTCCATAGGAATTTAGGGTTCAGAATAGCCAATTTTAGAGACTTTTTGAAGCTTAATCTTTACTGAGTCTCTCAAGTCCAGTATGATTGGCTTTCATAGAGCCTTTGGTTTCTTTGTAACATAATTTTTGCACTTCGTAACAAAAGGAAACACTTCCATGCGACGATTGCTTGTTCTAGTTTTAATGTGTTGTTTGTGGCTGGGCTTTGTTCCCCCCGCTTCTGCGGATTTAGCAAACTTGGTTCCCTGTAGTGAATCTCCCGCTTTTCTGCAACGGGCTAAAGCAGCTAGAGCCACCACCGATGATCCCCAATCTGGGGCCAAACGATTTGAGCGCTATTCTGAAGCCCTCTGTGGTGACGATGGCCTTCCCCACCTGGTGGTTGATGGTCGTCTCGACCATGCTGGAGACTTCATTATCCCCAGCTTACTCTTTCTTTATATTGCCGGTTGGATTGGTTGGGTAGGTCGTGCTTACCTAATAACTATCCGTGGCGAGAAAAATGCTGAAGAGAAAGAAGTGGTTATCGATGTTCCTCTAGCGATTAAATTAATGATCTCTGGCTTTGCTTGGCCTCTGGTCGCAGCCAAAGACATGATGAGCGGAGAAATGTTCGCCAACGATAACGAAATTACGGTTTCACCCCGTTAAGAATCGAGTTCTAAGTCTGTGTTTTGTTTTGGAGTCTTCACATGGAAGGTTTACTTAAGTATCTGTCCACAGCTCCAGTTTTGATTATGTTATTGCTAACAGTCACGGCTGGAATTTTAATCGAATTTAACCGTTTTTACCCCGACTTACTTTTTCATCCGATGTAAGACAGAGGGCATACTCACCTAGCAATTTGCTGTGTTGGGAAGGAAAAATTGAATTAAATGGTTACGCCTTTGGCATTACTCCAAAGGCGTTTTTTGATTAGCGATAATAGATAGGCAAAAGTCTATGTTTTGTACAAGGTATTGAGTATTCCACACTTATATAGCAGCAAAGGAGATAGAAAACTGCCTCCTGATGGTAAATTCATAATCGACCCAACCCAAGAAAATAGAAGTTTTTAAAGATAGCCAAAATAGCTCACTTGCTAGATTGAGTTTTTTTGTTTACTCTCCCCATTCCCCCACCCAGAGTGCTTTGTGCTGTATTAATTCAGGCAAAGAGGAAAGAAATGACCCACCGGGCCAGTTCCCTGACCGATATCTAAACTCCATTTCAGGGCTGCGGTAACGTAGTTTTTCGCTTGACGGACAGCATCTGAGACCGAATGCCCTGTGGCTAGATTAGCAGCGATCGCCGCCGAAAGGGTACATCCCGTTCCATGGGTATTAGAGGTATCGATACATTCGGTTTCCAGCACTGTGATTTCCCGATCGTCAAGTAGCACATCTACCCCCCGTAATTCTCCAGTCATTCCACCTCCTTTAATCAAAACTGCCTGCACTCCAGACTGCCACTTCAGGGTTTCGGCTGCTTCCTTCATGTTCTCTATAGAGTTGATTTCTACACCGGTTAGCAACTCGGCTTCATAGCGGTTTGGAGTGACCACAGTCGCTTGGGGGATCAGTTCCTGTTGCAAAGTTTCCACAGCTTGATGATCGATCAGCCGGTCCCCACTACGGGAAACCATAACCGGATCGACCACGAGGGGACGTAGATCTAGCGATCGCAGGCTATTGCTCACTACCTGCATAATTTCAGCATTCAGTAACATCCCCGTCTTCACTGCCTGAACCCCAATATCCCCAACCACTGCCTCCAGTTGAGCAACCACTGCTTCTGGAGGCAAAGCATCCACCCGGTTAACTGCTAAGGTATTTTGGGCTGTGACACAGGTGAGAGCTGACGCACCATGGACACAGTGAAACGCCAAAGTGCGTAAATCAGCCTGAATACCTGCACCTCCTCCACTATCCGATCCGGCGATCGTTAGTACAACCGGGATGTTAGAGTTCATCAACTTTCCCTTTTAGTTTCTCGGTGGACGGCGACGTTGGAGGAAATCAGGAATATCCAACCCTTTCGGTTGAGCTTGGGGATTCACAGGAGAGGAATCCGGAGGAGGAGCAGCAGCAGGGGCAGGAGTAGAGGTAAACGAGGATTGATAGACATTGGGATTGGGGCGCTGCTGTTGTACCGTGTTAGACGGCTGGGATTCTCCCGTAAAGCCAGTTGCAATCACCGTAATTCGGATTTCCCCTTGCAGTCTCTCATCAATTACCGCTCCAAAAATAATATTGGCATTGGGATCAACTGCTTCGTAAATCACTTCAGCCGCCGCATTCACCTCAAATAAGGTCAGGTCACTACCGCCCGTAATATTGAGCACCACACCTTTCGCGCCATCAATGGAAGACTCAAGTAAAGGAGAGGAGATAGCGGAGATCGCCGCCTCTCTCGCTCTCGACTTCCCAGAGCCGCCACCAATACCCATCAGCGCCGATCCTGCATCCGCCATCACCGCTCTGACATCCGCAAAATCCACATTCACCAGCCCCGGAACTGTAATAATATCTGCAATTCCTTGTACCCCTTGACGCAGAATATCATCGGCTACCGTAAACGCTTCCTGCATCGGCATTTGTTCCGAAACCACCGACAACAACTTATCATTCGGGATAATAATCAAAGTATCCACCCGACTCTTGAGGGCTTCAATCCCCTGCTCCGCTTGACTCATGCGTCGCCGACCTTCAAACATAAAGGGGCGAGTCACCACACCCACAGTTAGTGCCCCGACCTCTTTGGCTACTTCTGCCACCACAGCCGAAGCACCTGTACCCGTACCGCCTCCCATGCCAGACGTAATAAACACCAAATCCGAGCCTTCTAGAGCCGTCGCCAGTTCATCACGGGATTCTTCCGCGGCCTTTTGTCCGATCGCCGGATTTCCTCCTGCACCCAATCCACGGGTTAACTTTTGACCAATTTGCAGTCGATTCAGGGCGGCTGAACTGACCAACGCTTGAGCATCTGTATTAATTGACCAAAACTCAACCCCTGACACTTCATTAATGACCATGCGGTTGACCGCATTACCGCCGCCCCCCCCGACACCAATCACTTTTATTTTGGCCACACTACTGGGGATAATATTTTGGTGTTGATCCTCATCACTTACCATCTGTTGATGCCCTTTAAAATTAGAAGACGAGACTCCAGCATTCTTAAACGGATTCCCTGAATCGACTGCCGTCGAAGCATTAGATTGACTATCGCGGTTAGAGTTGAGGGGGACATTCCCCAGCATCTGATTGGGAGGTGTCATGGGCAGTTGCTTTACACAATAAATATCAATAAATGTATAGTATCAAGAGGGTTAAGGAATCACATCGCCACTTGGGTAGACATAAACTGCACCCAAGAACTCTGTCCCTCACCCATAACATTTTGCTGATGGGGGTTGTATCCCTTTCGTTGAACCTCAAGCCAGGGTCTTGGCTCATTCAGCATACCATGCGATCATAGCTTGTCATCATTGGTTCAGACGCTCACATTCATGAACTGACCCGGGAAAGGGGGAATCGCTACCAGAAGTTTATCAGAATTCTCCAGAAAAAACGTTAAGTCTTCACCTAAAATTTAGGGTTAAATGGAGTTGATGAAGATTTCATCTCAATTGAGGGAGCGTCTGGATTTCTCAGATCGATATAGTTCATTTGCCGAGGATCGAGCTGTTGAGGGAGCTGTCGCATTTGATCGAGAACTTGCAATTGCTTAGAGAATTGGGGCGTATAGACTCCCAGATGCACTTGTCCTAGTTCCGTGGTGAGGATTAGGTTTTTGGGATCTTCCCAGTTCAGCTCGGTAATTTGAACGGGAGATTCCTTGAGTGCAGTATAAGCTTGGGGCCAGTAGGACTGATAATGGACGAGCGGGCCAATGATTTTTAGGGTAGGAAGGGGAAACGACGTTAACTCGGTGTAGTTCTCCATCGGCATCCAGATTCCTTGTTCATCAATTAAGCCTACAGTTTGGCTTTGTCGAGACTCGATCGCGATCGCCACGGGAAACCGTTCACTGACTTCAATGGTTAATCTGAGGGGAAACAACTGCCGAGTCACTCGTGCTTGAGCAACAGGTCCTTTTGCTTTCAAGGTCTGGGCAATTTTATCCGGTTGGAGTCGAAAGACCAATTGGGGATACTGAATCGGTAAAATCTCTCGTAAGGCTTCCGTGGTTACCAATTCATTGCCCGTAATCACCACTTGTTCCGGCTCGCGGATCGCCCAATTGGGCTGAGTCAGTAACCATCCTCCTCCATAGGCGATCGCCCCAACAGCCACCGTTTGCCAAAGGGTTTGCAGCACCTTCAACCGTTGTCTCTGGCGGAGTTGTTTGCGTCTTTCGATTAATTCCTGTTTAGAAATCGGTTGAATAATGGTCATTGCTTTAATCGGCAATAGGCACGAATGGCAATAGGCAGTATGGACTTAGGGCTTCAGAGATAGTTTATAAACTTCTGGGCCATGGGGATAAGGGGCTGTTCCCCTCGATTGAGAGAACGCTTAAACCTCTTTTGACTGCAACCACTCCTGATTTAAATAATTCCTCCATTCCTTGGCCAATTGTGCATCTGTGAAGGGAATTTTCACAGGTTCTGTGTTCCCTTTAACTTGTAAGGCTAAAAAAACAGTTTTTCCTTGGGGGGGTTCATCCCTAGACGCGACTTCACCATTAACCCAAAGTTGAAGGTCTTGTAGGTCATTCAGAGCTAAAGTTTGGCAGTTGATTAGCCCGGAGGCTGTCGGTTGACCCCAAGTTAATTGGTCTCCTTTTTGTCCCAAGGCTGCATAAATATCATATTTAGAGCGTTCAAATCCTTTAGCCCAGTCTTCATAAACTTGTAATTTTTGATATTCTCGCCACCCAGCCCAGGTTAATCCAATAAATACAGTCAATAAAGGTAACCAGAGTAAACCTCGTTCCATAATCTTTCTCGTTCATCATTGGTTTCAGTTCAAAGGATTTTTGGGCGATTCCTCCGGAAAGCTTCGCTTTCCTGTTGGCGAGAGCCGAAATGCCCACAGGAAAAGAATCATTAAAGATCCGGTAAGATGGGCCCCAAATCCCCAAGGGGATAAGTTATGGTTGTAAGAGCGCTCACCTAACTTCTACTGCTGGAGCTGTTAAGTACCACCCAATTATTGATGGTGTCAGCCATGAAAAAATTTCTACTCCTCTGCTTATTTATTTTTACATTAGGGTTTGCCCTATTCAAGGCTGAAGGATTGGCCACTCAAGGAAACTATCAATCTATTATCCTTGATTTTCGCGAAGAGCGAGCTAACCAAATCCCAGAATGGGTGCAAACCCTCACTCAAGACTATGGTACGGTTCCTCGGCTCAATAGTGAATTTTCTCTCCAGGATCATGTTTATGTGCTGGAGGGCGATCGCCTGTTGTTAGAGCAACTGCAAGAAAGCAATCTTAAGGACTATACCGAAAGTATTGAACCCAACTATATTTATCAAGCGACTGAAATCCCCAACGATCCGGATTATGCTAAACAGTGGAATCTGCGAAGCATCAATATGGAATCCGCTTGGGATGATACGAAAGGCCATGGGATAACGGTGGCCGTGATTGATACCGGAATTACGAAAGTGCCGGATCTCAAGGATACAAAATTTACTCAAGGCTATGATTTTGTAAACGATCGCATCGAAGCCAATGATGATGCCGGTCATGGAACCCATGTAGCGGGAACGATTGCCCAATCGACGAATAATGGATATGGAGTGGCTGGAATCGCCTATGAAGCCAAGTTAATGCCCCTGAAAGTATTAAGTGCCAGTGGTGGTGGGACGGTAGCTGATATTGCCGAAGCGATTAAGTTTGCAGCCGATCATGAGGCGGATGTGATTAACCTCAGTTTGGGGGGAGCAGGTGAAAGTAATTTGCTCAAAGAAGCGATCGATTATGCCTATGACAAAGGTGTAGTTGTCGTCGCAGCGGCCGGAAATTCTAATCAAAATGCCGCCAGTTATCCGGCTCGCTATCCCCATGCGATCGGGGTTTCTGCCCTCGATCCCTCTGGAGTCAAAGCTCCCTATTCTAACTTTGGGGCTGGGGTAGACCTGTCGGCTCCCGGAGGTTCGGAAGCGGGTAAGATTCTGCAAAATACCATCGATCCCCAAACTGGAAAACCGGTTTTTGAAGGTTATCAAGGAACTAGCATGGCTGCGCCCCATGTGGCCGGAGTTGCGGCTTTAATTAAGTCGGTAGGTGTAGAAGACCCCGAAGATGTGCTAAAAATCCTCAAAGAATCCTCTCGCAGTGTAGAAGAAGACCCCCTCAATCATTTTGGTGCAGGTCAATTGGATGCAGGTGCAGCGGTTAAACTAGCTGTAAAAGGTCAAATTACGTTCAAAGACTTCTTCCGTTGGCTGCGCGATAATGGCTATCTGAATCCTCGCTTCTGGATCGATGGTGGTGCGATCGCCTTAATGCCGAAAATTGCCATGGTACTGGGTTCCTATCTCCTTGCTTGGCTCTTACGGAACTATTTCCCCTTTGCTTGGAGTGGTTCGTTAAGCATGGGTTTAGTTGCTGGAAGTACGGGCGTATTTTTCCTCAGAGGATTGTATCTCTTTGATATTCCCCAATGGCCGTTCCGGATGATGGGCAGTTCGATCGCTGAATGGGGCAATGTGATTAGCGGGAGTCCCTTACTTAACCCTATTTTCGCTAGTGTTTTGATTCCCCTAATCTTGGTGATTGGGCTGTTGGGACATCCCTCTGGAAAATGGCTGGCGATCGGGATAAGCTTAGGATTTGCCAGTTTCCTCGCCATCAGCGCCATTACTGACCCGGCAATGCTTTGGCTCGGATCGGGTTGGGTGGCTCAACTGTTCCTAGGGGTAAACGCACTGTTGTGTTTTGCCCTTGCTCGTTTAGCCATGACTGGAGAAGGAAAAACCGCATGAGTTTAACTGTCAATGGGGTGATTGAACATAAACCCATGGGCCCAGGAACTTGGGCCTTAGTCACGGATGGGACGACCTATGAACTCAAGGATGCTCCCGATGAAATCAAACAATCTGGACTTCAGGTTAAGGTTGAAGGCTCAATTCGTGAGGATGTTATGACCTTGGCGATGATTGGGCCGGTGTTAGAAGTTCATTCCTTTGAACTGTTGTAACCGTTGTCCTCCTGTCGGTAAAGATGTCTATTGGCGATCGCCCAAAATGGCGATCTCTTCATACAAAATGATCAAAAGACGCTTCTTTCTCCAACTCATGGCAACCCTATCTGGTTCTATTGCCCTGGGAAAAAATATGACCGGTTGTTCGGCAGTCAGTTCTCCAGTTTCCCCTACTCCTACCCCTTCTATGAGTTCCAATTCTTCTTTTTTCATGCCCGATGAAGGCGAACCTCATTTATGTACTTGGATGGCGTTTAGTGCCAGCCCAGATATCTGGGGACGGGAAGATTTTCGCTATGTCCAGGACGATCTAGCCAGAATTGCCAAAGCGATCGCCCAATACGAGCCGGTGAAAATGTTAGTTCGAGAAGAAGATTATGAGATTGCTTTGGCTAAATGTGGCTCGGATGTGGAGTTAATTATTACTGAATTGGACGACCTCTGGATGAGAGATACGGGACCGGTTTTTGTCGTCGATCAAAAGGGTCAAAAAGCAGGGATTGATTTTAATTTTAATGGTTGGGGCAATAAACAATACCACGATCGCGATGCGCAAGTTGCAGAATTTGTTGCTCAACAAGCCGGAGTTCCCATCATCAACACAGAACTGGTGTTTGAAGGTGGAGGAATTGAAGTTGATGGTCAGGGCAATGCAATCATCACCGAAAGTTGTATTATTAACGATAATCGCAATCCAGGCTGGAGCAAAGAGGATTGCGAAATGGAATTAAAAGCCTTATTGGGACTGCGTAAAATTATATGGCTTCCCGGTATTCGAGGGGCGGATATTACGGATGGGCATACGGATTTTTATGCTCGTTTTGCTCGTCCCGGAGTCGTGATTGCCGGTTACGATCCCAACCCAGACTCTCCCGACCATGAGGTAACCGAACGGCATTTAGAAATCCTGGAATCAGAAACAGATGCGGATGGAAATGAGCTAGAAGTGGTGGTTCTGGAAGCGCCAACAAAAATTAGAGAGGGATACGATTGGGATGACTTTGCGGCCGGATATATTAACTTTTACGTGGTCAATGGTGCGGTGATTATCCCTGAATTTGGCGATCGCCAAGCAGATCGCAAGGCGAAGGAAACGTTGGAAGAGTTGTTCGGCGATCGGGATATCGTACAACTCAACATCGATAATATTGCCGCTGGAGGCGGGGGAATTCACTGCACGACTCAGCAAGAACCTTTGGTTGAAAAAAGCTAATCAAGCCTCGTAAATCAATCGTCCATGAGTTTTAACATAGGTTAAGGATATCTTTGGATTATTGAGGTCTTTTCCACCTGAATCATGCCAGAGGATTAGCATTGATTAGCCAAGAGACTAATTTTCCTATAGACCTTGAAAGCCTTGACTCTTGTCGAGTCTATCGGACAAACAAGGGTGCAGCCTTCTGTGGTGATTCTTTAGAACTTCTGAAGAAGCTACCTGATGAGAGTGTTAATTTGGTAATGACGAGTCCGCCTTTTGCACTTCAAAGAAAGAAAGAATACGGAAATAAAAATCAGAGTGAATATATTGATTGGTTAGCTGATTTTGCGCGATTAGTCTATCAAAAATTGAAAAGCGATGGTAGTTTTGTTCTCGATTTAGGGGGTGCTTATGAAAAGGGGAAGCCAGTTAGGAGCCTCTACAATTTCAGAATCCCTATTTATTTTTGTGATGAGATAGACTTTCTTTTGGCTGAAGATTTTTACTGGTTTAATCCGTCAAAGCTTCCCAGTCCGATTGAGTGGGTTAACAAAAGAAAAATCAGAGCAAAAGATTCAGTGAATACGGTTTGGTGGTTCAGTAAATCGGAATTTCCTAAGTCAGATGTGACCAAAGTTTTGACAGAATATAGTCCAAGAATGAAAAAGCTCTTAGAAGACCCGGAAAAGTTTTACGATCCTAAAAAGCGCCCCTCCGGTCATGATATCAGTACGAGCTTTGGCAAAAATAACGGAGGAGCCATCCCTTCTAATTTGCTGCAAATTCCCAACTCTGAGTCAAACAGTCAGTATCTTAGAGGATGCAAAGCTCTTGGTTTAAAACCTCACCCAGCCAGGTTTCCAGGAAAACTCCCAGAGTTTTTTATTCGTCTGTTAACCGAACCTGGGGATCTGGTGGTTGATATCTTTGCTGGATCGAATACTACCGGATTTGTTGCCGAACAAGAAAATCGTTATTGGATTGCTTTTGAACAAGAGATTGAGTACTTAGCTACATCGTGTTTCAGGTTTATGCAAGAGGATATGGATGAAGGGACATTGAAGGCTTGGCATCAAGACATCGTGCGTGGTCATTGTGTTGACTTTTCATTTGGGAGGCTTTGTGAGACGAATTCTGTAAAGACTCAATGATGGCACTAACAATCGCCTCAAAGCTTGTTCTTTCAATTCTTGCCCTAACATAACCTGAGTTTTGGATAAGAACCGGAAAAAGTCAGTATGAAGCGAGAAACCCGATTTCTAAGATCCACCCACTTCACGGCTGCTGGCTTATCCAAAACTGACATTACAATAGATCCATCATGATTGGATTAAGATTGATCCAATCTGCTATAAATTTAAAATTCGTCAATAATAGGCTGTAGAGCAATTAGGAGATTGGGAATATCACTCTCAGCCGTTCTCCAAACTTCTTCAATATCAATATTATCATATTCATGGATTAAATTATCTCGCATCCCTGCCATCAATGACCAAGGAATTTGTGGATATTTTTGGCGTAGAGATATCGATAACCGTTTAGTTGCTTCACCGATAATTAGCAGTTGAAAAACGATGGCGGATTGAGTCCTATCATCTGCCAAAAAACTTTGTCGATTGAAGCCTTGTTTAAATTGATTAATTTTTGCCGCCGCTCGTTGAATATCGAAAAGCGTTTCTCGGTCTCTATCTGCCATAGCTCTCCTGAGAGTAGACCACTTGGGCAGTGGATAAAATTTCTTGGCGGCGGATGGGGTTGTGGCTGCGTAAAACAGCGCGTTTACTAATTAAATCAACTTTACGATTAAATAGGGCCTCTAATTCTTGTTGCATTTGAATATGGTCAAATAGACTCCAGTCGGCATCAGCAGAAAAGGCAATCAGCAGATCAATGTCGCTATCTCGATGGAAGTCCTCTTCTCGAAGGATAGACCCAAAGAGAGATAGTTCAGTAACAGACCATTGCTGGCAAAAGGTTTGAATTTGCTCTTCTGGCCAATGGACATGTTTACAGATTGGACTGGAGATGGGGTTCATAAGCCACTACAGATGATTGACAGGGAGAATGATGTGTAGCATGGTTTTTGGATTTGATATAAAGATCCCTCGGCGATAGGGTCAAAGCTTGTTCTTTCAATTCTTGCGATAACATAGACCCACTCCTAGGATTTAGCGAATCCAACTTGCACCTTAATCTAACGTCAGTTTTGGTTAAGCAGGCGATCGGGGCGGCGATCACGCCCGCAATGGATCGGGAGGAGCAAAGGGAGTAGGCTAAAAGTGCCAACCAGAAACCCCCTCCATTGCTCCATGCTTAGTCTAGAAGAACTTTTTTGTCATGTCGATGACTTCTGCCAAATGTTTGAACCTCTGTGGAATACCCACCTCCTAAAATCAGGTGTCAGAACCAGAAATCGCCTGTCCGGTCTAGGCTTGAGCGAACGAATGACAATTCTTGTCGCTTTTCATCAAATGGGCTATCGAACCTTCAAAGACTTTTACCAAAAATTGGTTCAACCTTATTGGAAGCCCTATTTTCCTGGGCTGGTGAGCTATTCCCGCGCCAGTACAATTACTCCCTTCATCCCTGTTCCCTTTGTGTGCTTACCTGAAATACTGCTTTGGCTCTCCTACTGGTATCAGTTTTATCGATTCGACTAAGCTGAAAGTCTGTCATAATCGACGGATTTCTCAACATCGTACATTTTTAGAGCAAGCTGCACGAATAAAGCACATCTGTAGACTGGTTCTTTGGCTTCAAGCTACATTTGGTAGTTAACGATCGCGGTGAATTACTCAATATTACCCTGACACCGGGAAATATTGATGACCGAAAACCGGTTCTGCAACTGGTTCAGAACTTGACCGGTAAGATCTTTGGTGACAAAGGCTATATTTCTCAGAAATTGACTCAACAACTTTGGCAAGCCACTGGTTTACAACTGATTACTCCCTTGAAGAGAAAGATGAAGAATCGGCTTGTGCCCTTATGGGATAAGGTTTGGCTCCGTCACAGAAGTATCATTGAGACGATCATCGATCAACTCAAAAATATTTCTCAGATCGAACATACCCGTCATCGCAGTCCTGTTAGCTTTCTCATTAATCTCTTGGCTGGATTAATTGCCTATTGCCATCAACCCAAAAAGCCTTCCCTCAACTTAGAGTCCCTCAAGTCAACGATCGCTTAACCAAAACTGACGTTATTTTACAGCAACTTTCGCACATCGGAGACTTGGCCGGAGATCGCCGCAGCAACAACCATCGCGGGACTCATCAGTAAGGTGCGACCAGACGAAGACCCCTGACGACCTTTAAAGTTGCGGTTTGAGGAAGAGGCGCTCATTTGATCCCCTTGTAGTTTATCGGGGTTCATGGCTAAACACATGGAACATCCGGCGTTGCGCCATTCAAACCCAGCTTCGGTAAAGATTTTATCTAAGCCTTCTGCTTCCGCTTGTTGCTTGACGACTTCCGATCCCGGAACTACAAAGGCTTTGACTTGAGAGGCGACTTGATGACCTTGGGCAAATTTAGCGGCTTCTCGCAGGTCAGTGAGGCGACCATTGGTACAACTACCGATAAAGCAGACATCGATAGGGGTTCCGGCGATCGCCTTTCCGGGTTCGAGTTGCATATATTGATAGGCTTCTTCGGCCAAAGGGCGATCACTATCAGGTAGACTTTCTGGAGTCGGAACCACTTCATCCACACCAATACCTTGACCGGGTGTAATCCCCCAAGTCACCGTAGGGGGAATTTCTTCAGCGTTGAACACCACCACATCATCATACTCAGCATCGGCATCCGAGCGGATACTTTGCCACCATTGCACCGCTTTATCCCAGTTTTCTCCTTGGGGGGCAAACTCCCGTCCTTGCAGATAGTCAAACGTCACTCGATCGGGGTTTACATAGCCACATCGTGCCCCCCCTTCAATCGACATATTGCAGATCGTCATCCGCTCTTCCATCGACATCTGTTCTAGGGTCGTTCCGGCATACTCATAGGCATAGCCTACGCCCCCTTTCACGCCCAATTTGCGGATAATGTGAAGGATCGCATCTTTGGCATAAACCCCCGGACGTAGGCTTCCATTGACTTCAATGCGGCGCACTTTGAGCTTCTCCAGAGCCAAGGTTTGGGAGGCTAGCACATCTCGCACTTGGCTGGTTCCAATCCCAAAGGAGATCGCCCCAAATGCTCCATGAGTTGAGGTATGGCTATCTCCACAGGCGATCGTCATTCCCGGTTGCGTCATCCCTTGTTCGGGGGCGATCACATGCACAATTCCCTGATTACCTGAACCCACATTATAGAAGCGAATCCCATGCTCTTGGACACTGGTTTCTAACGCTTGCATCATCTCTTCTGCCAAAGTATCCGCGAAGGGTCGAGCCTGGTTATCTGTGGGCACGATATGATCGACCGTGGCAACCGTGCGATCAGGAAATAGTACTTGTAAATTTCTCTCCCGCAGCATAGCAAACGCTTGGGGACTGGTCACTTCATGGATCAGATGCAGCCCAATAAACAGTTGAGTTTGTCCAGAAGGAAGTGTACGAACCTTGTGGTTGTTCCAGACTTTATCAAATAGCGTGCCCTTGCTCATAGTCCATCGTAGCGCTAGGCGCTGGTAATTGGTAATGGGTAATGGGTAAACTGTTTTTTACCTTAGTTCACTGGCAGTTTATCATTTGATCCAGGGACTTGTATAGTCATTCACCTTAAGAAAAAGTAACAGCATCTCACTATTATGCGGATCATGTTAAAGTCTAAAATTCATCGGGCGACAGTCACTGAAGCCAATCTTAACTATATCGGCAGTATTACTATCGATCGCACTCTGATGGAGAAAGCCGATTTGCTGCCTGGAGAAAAGGTTTTAGTGGTCGATAATACTAATGGTAATCGTTTAGAAACCTATGTGATTGAAGGAGAAGCAGACTCCGGTGCGATCTGCATCAATGGCGCTGCTGCACATTTGGTTAACCCTGGAGATATGATTACTTTGTTAGCCTTTGAAGTTACCGATGAAATTAAGTCACCGGTTAAAATTTTAGTCGATCAAAATAATAAGTTGGTGGAATTTCTATAGCACTACTGGGGTAATGGGTAATCGGTAATCGGTAATTAGCCATCCCCTATTTTCTAAGAGGATTTGCGAATATTTTGATCGGGATACTCTTGGGGGGGAGTCTTGCGAACCGCTTTCGGGGCTGATCCCTGTGGAATGTCTGGGGTGAGTTTGGGAAAGTTGGGCACTTGTAAAGAGGAATGCTGGAAGGATTTGGCCGTAGGATTTACGTCAAAGGTAACGGGTTTTTGGGGTGGGTTTGGAAGTGAAGTGAGTTCTGAGATAACTTCCGGTGGGTTTTGAGGCTCAAGAGAGGCTGTTTGGGGTGTAAATTGGTCTGGACTAAAGGAAGTGATAGGTTGGCGCTGAGAAACTTGGACTCGCAAGGGTTTGGGTTTTTCTAATAAGAGTGGGGTTCCACGACGTTGGCGACGGTTGAGAGATGCTCGTTTATGGGCGTTGGGATTTTGCAGGCTTTTCCAGAGGACAAAGAGACCTCCCGATCCCAAGGCGATCGCTCCTAACCAGGGCCAGGGTATAGTAGAGTTAACTCCTGGTTCCTCGATCGCTTCTATAGATTCTGCTTCTTCTGTGACTTCTGCGATCGCCTCTTCGGGTTCGATGTCCCCAGGATTAAGTAGAATACTCAAAGCTTCATAACCGATACCAATTACCAGCACGGCTAAAATGCTCCACACCAATAGGGTATGGTTTTGAATCGGTTTCAGAATAAACTGGAGTCGGTTTGACCGTTGCTTTCCAGTAGAGCGATGAATGGATTTACGTGGATGAACCATAAATAGCTTCCCTGACTATACGTTGACCAGACCGACTCGCTTCGTGTCCGAAACTCATCTTACCCAATTTTGCGCAAATAGATCTGATGGGATAGGGAGATGGGTGGGACACGGAGAATCGGGGACACGGGGATAGGGAGACGCGGAGAGACAGGGATAACGTCCTATTGCCTATTCCCCATTGCCTATTCCCTATTTACCTCTCTAGAGCAAATTCAATCAACTGATGCACCAACTCTGAGAAGGGAGTGCCCGTATTAGCCCAGAGTTGGGGGTACATGCTGGTGGAGGTAAATCCAGGCAGGGTGTTGATTTCGTTGATTAGCACTTCTTGGGTAGACTCGATATAGAAAAAGTCTACTCTAGATAATCCGGAGGCATCTACGGCTTGGAAGGCTTGGATAGCCATATTTTGGATGCGATCTCTCACTTCGGAGGGTAAGTCAGCGGGAATGAGCAAATCGGCTTTTCCGGCGGTATATTTGGTTTCGTAGTCGTAGAAGTCGCTCTCAAAGGTGATTTCGCCAATGACGGAGGCTTTAGGATAGTCGTTACCCAGTACGGCACATTCGACTTCTCTAGCGGTAACTCCTGCTTCAATGATAATCCGGCGATCGTAACTAGCAGCGTTATCTAAGGCGGTTTCGAGTTCTTGGCGCGATCGCACTTTGGCAATACCCACCGAAGACCCCAAATTTGCCGGTTTGACAAAACAGGGATACCCAATTTCCGCTTCTATCTCATCGCAGAGTTTCGGAAACACACAAGGATTTGACCAAACTTGAGCGCGAGTCACTGCCTTATATTTAACTTGGGCTAAACCCGCTTGGGCAAACACCATTTTCATAGCAATTTTATCCATACTCACCGCCGATCCGACGATGCCAGAACCCACATAGGGCAATTTCATCAGTTGCAGCAAGCCTTGAATTGAACCATCTTCTCCGTTCGGGCCGTGTAAAATGGGAAACCAAACGTCAATTTCGTTGACTTGCTTGGGAAATTCCCACAAACTTCTTCCTGGCGGGGTATCCGTGGATAAGGGCGTACCAGAGTCTAGGACTTGAGTCGCGGTTTCTTGGGCATACCAATAACCATCTTTACGGATATAGAAGGGAATGACTTGGTAGCGATCTCTATTTTCTCCGGTTTGCAGCGCTGTGGCGATCGCCTTTGCCGAAACAATCGAAACTTCATGCTCCCCGGAACATCCCCCAAACAATAGTCCTATCCGTTTCTGGCTCATATGGTTGCCTCTCCATATCAACAGCGAAGAGTTTATTATATCCCAGAAGCGTTTAACGGCATCAAAGGCATGGCAAAGGTCACATTGCTCTTAATTCAGAAGCTGACAACTGAGTTAATCGTAACTCCTTTATTTCCAAGAGAAATCATCTTTAAAGTCACCTGTGACCCAGCCAATTCTTTCTAAGTCGTGCCACAACCACCTGTAAACCATCCCAGTTACTGGATACCATCCTAACCAACTTTTGGTAAATTTTTCTTTTTTCATTACCCAAATATAAGGATAAATCGGCTCACTGCAATCTCTTAAATGTAAGCTGTTTTTTACTTCTTTCCCAGACAAATAAGGCAAGCGGTAATCTTTCCTTGATAATTCTTGATCGCCCAATTCAAAATCTACACTATTTTTAGAACCTTTAGGCAAAGAAACCCAAGACCAACTAATACTCACTGAACCTCGCTTATGTTTAGAGGGTATAACCACACCTACAATTTGAGCAGGTAGGATTGATGCAAGTTGTAACTCCGGTGCAAGGTAACTGAACCAAGTATCAAGTAACTGTTGATAACTATCAATTGCTTGTCGATAAACATCTCTCACATATTCAAGCAGAATATCAGGAGAGACTATATCAGCTTCAAAGAAAGATCTGAATGTGGATGGGAGATTTAAATGATTTTCATCTTGTGAACGACTTTTGTTTAATTTATCTTCTAATTGACTGATGCAAAATTTAATCATTGGTGAAGCTTTAGAAATTTCTAGTTTATCTAAGCTAGATTCAAGATCATCTATCCGAATTGGTTCAAAATTAGGGTAATGTCTTCCTGTAACATATAAGGCTCTATGCCAAGCTGCCTCGAATGAAAGATAGCTTCCTAAAACAGGAATAGATCTATGCTTGATCACTTGAGAGAGTTTTTCAGTAATAGTTTTAAAACTCCTCTTCCAAACCCAAGAAGGTTTTGCTTCATATGGCATACAGTGAAAAATATTCCATCCTTGATCTAAAAGAGTGCTGATTTCTGAGGAATAACGAGAATCTCTGGTTGCAAAATATTGACTTGCTTCTGGAGGTAGAACAACAACCTTATCACCCATTTGGTCGCCGAAGTAGTAGGCAATTATCATAGAAGTTAGAGTGATGTCATCCGTCCATTTTGCATCAATAATAGCAGTACCTATCCTAGGTACATTACCATCTTTAGTGAAGCTAATTACTAATTGACTGAGAGAACCAATTCCTCTTGACCAACTCTGCATTGCAACTCGAAATAGTTTTCCAACTCTCAGCGCAGAAAGTTCTGGATTTTGTATCCCAAAATCCCAATCTAACATTTTTTGATGCAGTATTTGAGATGCACAAAATGGATTGTGTTCAACAATTTTTGCAAACTCATGAGTTATACTCTCTGGTAACTCAGTATCACGTAGTTCGACAAGTTTCAGTTGAAAAAAATCTCGACTTAACGTATGCACTCCGTAGGTCTCTTCATACTCTCGCTTGAGTAAGCTTAATGTTAGTAACTCTCTTCTATCCTTCTTGAGTTCTTTTTTTCTTCGCTCTTGAGCTGCACCTTCCACCAAAGACCAAGGAATTGGACTAAGAGCGAATAAACCAAGTAAACATGCTAGGGCTTGGGCATGTTCAGATAACTGCTTCCAACTTATTTCAAACGCTGCTTTTACTCCCCGTTCTGCTGTCATTACAGCTTCAACTTCTGCAAGTGACTCATCCTCTAAACTGGCTTCAGTCAACTGCTCTAGCATTTGACTCAGGGATAAATCTTCCTCAACTTCTAAATATCGCCCTACCAATTCCAATCCTAAAGGTAAGTAACCCAACCAACAACATAGATTTTGAGCTATCTGTGGCTCCCTCTGCAAACGTTCGTGCCCTATGAATGACTCCAATAATTGTATTGCCGCTCTGGGCTTTAATAGGTCTAAATCAAAGGGCACAATAGGAGAGCCAAACCGTCGCTGAGTAGTAATCAACACATTGAAAGGCTCTTCGACTGGTGGCGGCAATACCTTCTTAATCGTCTCGTACTCCTGCACATCATCGAAAACCACCAGTACCTTACTGTCCTGTTTACCCTCTTCCTTTGATTCCCATTGCACCAGATCCTCACCACGCCCATTCAACCAGTAGACTCCACCCGGATAAGCACCCTCTTTTAAATAGCGGTATGCATACTGTAATACCAACTCCGTCTTCCCAATTCCCCCCATCCCTGTCACGGAAATAATCTTCATACCCTGTGTTCTCTGGAGCTGCTTGTGTAACTCCTCTATCACCTCATCCCGTCCCACAAACACCTTAGCCCCCGTCCATGGGAGCTTCCGCAGATTCGCTACCGGTAGCGGCTGCGGTTGAGGATAATTATGGATTTCTTGCTTAACATCCTTAATAATAATATCCCTTCCAGCCCTAGCGCCCTCTAATATGCTTTGCTCTGCTTTCTTCTCTTTTTCATCCATGAGTCTAAATAAAAGAGTGACAACCTAAGCCTTTTGACTAGAGTTAGTGAACGTTACATCCTCTTGAGCTTCGATACCCATTCCCATCTGCTGGGACACTTCAGTCGCACTTGAATCAGCTTCCTGTTTCAGTCCTTCAGCCTTGACATTCTTACCCTGAACTCCTTTGAACATTACCTGCTTCACCAGCTTCTGCTGAAACTCAGCAGGCAATTGGGGACGCACTTCTGCATCAAGGACTTGAATCAATTCAGCAATTTCACTATATCCCTTCGCTAAATCTTCCACCTGTTCAGTTAGCACCGGTAACCCAAATACATCTGGATTACTTTCAATCAAGAGTGGTGCATTTTCAGCCGCCTCTAACACTGCTGCCGTTTCCGGAGATTTACCCTTTAAGAGTGCCTTTAGCTCACTCACCTGCTCCCAAATCTTACTCCCCAGTTCTGGAGCCTTTTCACCCAAAGTCTCACCTAGCTTTTCAACCATTTTGGTTACGAGCAGAGTCGCAATAGCTGCCGCAGTTAATGTTTCCATAGCTCAGAGAATTTTATATTCACTTGATTATCCCAGTTTCAGTGTAACTACCCCTAACCCCATCTGCCCACTGTCCAGGTATCCATCGCCCGATCAAAACTTGCTGCTGGGCGAATACGCTAGATCTGCTCAATAGATTATTCGTGCTGTAGTTAGAATATTCACAATCCCATTGTGGGAACTATTGTGGAACAATACGAACCCCAAGTTTTTGAGGTTGAGTTTAGCGATAATGAAGGAAAAGCTTGTGCCATTGAAACTCTCAAGAAACATGAACTCATGGTTCTTTAAAAGTATCTGATAAATCCGGAGAAAATAGCTGTTTGAATAATTACCGATTACCCATTACCCATTCCCAGCGCTATGCGCTAAAAAATAGGGTGAGACGCGCTCACCCTATACCATACAGCATCAATAGGAAAAGAGAAGGAAAACCGTGAATTATTCTTTAGCCGCCATGGATAAGATTAAATCTACCATCCGGTTAGAATAACCCCATTCATTGTCATACCAGGAAACAATCTTGAAGAAGTTAGCATTTAATTCGATACCTGCACCAGCATCAAAAATGCTCGAATGGGGATCGGAGGTGAAGTCTGTCGAAACGACTGGATCGTCTGTGTATTTCAAAACACCTTTCATTTCACCTTCGGCAGCTTTCTTCATCGCTTCGCAAATTTCGGCGTAGCTGGTGGCTTTTTCGGTCTTGAAGGTTAAGTCTACGACTGAAACATCGGGAGTCGGAACCCGAAATGCCATCCCAGTGAGCTTACCTTTGAGTTCGGGTAACACTAGGGTAACCGCTTTAGCCGCTCCAGTAGAAGCGGGGATAATATTTTGGGTGGCACTGCGTCCGCCGCGTAAATCTTTACGACTGGGGCCGTCAACGGTGGGTTGGGTCGCAGTCATAGCGTGAACGGTAGTCATTAGGCCCTCTGCCAAGCCAAAGTTATCATTAATGACTTTAGCAACGGGAGCTAGACAGTTGGTGGTACAACTGGCGTTAGAAACGACTGTATGTTTGGAGGGGTCGTAAGTCTGATGATTTACGCCTACTAATAGGGTGGGGACTTTGTCGGGGTCTTTTTCCTTAGTCGGTGCAGAAATAACCACTCGTTTCGCGCCTGCTTGCAGGTGGGCAGAAGCTTTTTCATAATCGGTAAATAATCCAGTAGCCTCAACCACAAACTGCACACCGATATCGCCCCAAGGCAGTTCAGCCGGGTTTCTGACCGAATAACAAGGGATCTCTTTCCCATTGACCACGATCGCCCCTTCTTTGGCTTCGACTGTTCCCTTAAATGGCCCATGGGTGGAATCGTATTTGAGTAAGTAGGCAATACTTTCTGGAGGAACCAGGTCATTAATGCCACACACTTCAATTTCTGGATGGGCAACTGCCACCCGAAATACTAGCCGCCCAATACGACCAAATCCATTAATACCAACTTTCACTGTCATATTGAGATGACTCCTGTAATCGAAATCGATAGGAAAACAACATTCCGCGATCTACTTTGGCACTTCCTCTTCTGAACCTGGGCTATGGCAAGAATGTTTTAAGCATTGATTAGGGAATAGGGAATAGGCAAGAGGCCATCTTCCCCATCTCCCTATCCCAATCAGATCCTAGATTCTAATCAAGGTTCGGCCCGGCTGCGATAATTTCGGGTTCAGCAGTCTTAAAGCGTTTGAAGTTCTCAATAAACTTCTTGGCTAACTGGGTTGCTTGGCGATCGTAAGCGTCTGGATCGCTCCAGGTATTTTTGGGATTCAGAATCTTCGGATCGACATTGGGAACGCTTTCTGGAACCAAGATCTTAAAGATTGGGTGAGGATTGAACTTCACATCCTTAAGATTCCCATTCAACGCAGCCCAAACCATATAGCGAGTGTCTTGAATATCAAATCGTTGACCTACGCCATAGGGGCCACCCGTCCATCCAGTATTGATCAAATACACTGAGGTGGTCTCTTTATGTTCTTCTAAACGTTTGGCCAGCATTTCCCCATAAACCGTAGCCGACAGGGGTAGGAATGGCTTACCAAAACAAGCGGAGAAGGTGGCTTCGGGTTCGGTAATGCCCCGTTCAGTTCCTGCCAGTTTGCTCGTATAGCCAGACATAAAATGATAAATGGCTTGCTCAGTCGTCAGCTTGGAAATGGGAGGCAATACGCCAAATGCATCCGCAGTTAAAAAGATGACGGCTATAGGATGGCCGCCAATACCGGGAATTACACAGTTGGGAATATAGTTGATGGGGTAAGCACCACGGGTATTTTGGGTTAAGCGCCCATCGTCATAGTCTGGAATACGAGTTTCTTCATCGAGGATAACGTTTTCTAGGAGTGAACCATAGCGCATGGCATCCCAAATTTCTGGTTCTTTTTCTCGTGATAGGCGAATGGTTTTGGCATAGCATCCTCCCTCGAAGTTGAAAATGCCATCAGAAGACCATCCATGTTCATCATCTCCGATCAGGCGACGGCTGGTGTCGGCTGAAAGGGTGGTTTTTCCAGTCCCGGAAAGACCAAAGAAGAGAGCCGTGTTTCCTTCATCATCCATGTTGGCACTACAGTGCATCGGCAGCACATCGCGCTTGGTCATGTAGTAGTTCATGAAGGAGAAGGCGGATTTTTTCATTTCGCCAGAGTAAAACGAACCTCCTACAAGGATTAGTTTTTTCGCGAAACTAACAACGATAAAAGCTTCACTATTAATACCGTCAATACCTGGATCGCCTTGTAAACCAGGAACAGCAATAATCGTGAAGTCGGCGTGATGAGTTTCTAGTTCTTGAGCGGTGGGCCGGATGAACATCTGATGCACGAACATATTTTGATAGGCTAGTTCGTTGATGATTCTCACGCTCATCCGGTAATTGGGATCTGAGCCAATATAACCGTCGAAGATGTAGAGGTCTTTGCCTTGAATGTAAGCGAGAACCCGTCTGTGGAGAAGGTCAAATTTTTCGGGGGATAAACCAACATTGACCTTGTTCCAGTGAACTTCATCGTGAATGAAGGGTTCATCGACGATAAAGCGGTCATTGGGCGATCGCCCCGTATACTTGCCTGTTTCTACACAGAATGCACCGTTGGCAGCCAAAACCCCTTCTTTCCGGGCTAGGGCATGTTCCAATAGTTTGGGAACTGCTAGATTTCGATACACCTGTTGGATATTGCGAAAACCGAGTTCGTCGAGTCCGTAGTAAGGAGGACGTAGATGGGGCGCTCTGCTATTGCTTTCGGATGGGGTAATGGCGATCGGTTTAATCGGAGTTTGAACCATAATCTAATCTCCTTAAATTCATCTGACGTTACTTCTTTGTAAATCTTTGTGAATCCTTGTTTGATTCCTTCGATTTAGAAGATTCGACCTTTACTCTACCGTCAATCCCCAAGAATGTTGCATCAGCTTCCAATAAAAAATATGTCGAAAATTCACTATTTTTATAGTTTTTTGAACTCATACTAAGAAAGCAGCTTCTTAAGTCATAAAAGCCTAACAAAAACTTCTTCAGGGTTTGCTATTTTTAATTTCCTGTAACCTATAGTACAGGGTGCTGTAATCTCGATAATAACAAAATTTTACTTCGATTCCCTTACTGAAAGTCCTGTAACCCATGATCCCCCCGATCCAAATCCATAAGACCACTTCAGCCTCTTCGTTAATTCTAAATCTTAAGAAAAACAAAAGCCCAGAACCACCCAAAAAACAACTCAAACTTACTTAATCAAACGCAACAAGCATTTATCCCTTAAACCATCAATATTTTATTATCTACTCTCTATCATCCATTAGATCAATTAAAAATTAAAAGTTAGAAACTGAAAATTAGGGTAATCGTCTATCCCCGCATCCCCTCATTCACCCACTTCCCTATCCACCTCTTCCTCTTCCTCCCATTCCCCCCACCCCCAAGCTATGATCGAAACAAACTCATGGGATTGACAAGAAAGATCAAAATAATGGGTAAGCTTTGCTATAGTTGGTTCTGTATAAGAGGTATGGGGTGAGGACAACATGGGAATTAATAGTCAACTGCCATCAAACATTCCACAAACAGCACAAGACGACGTACTCCTAGCTTCACAAGCGCTTAACGCGCCCGTTTCTCCCGAAGCTAGGGCAGAGTTCACCAGTCAACGGCCCCTAAGCTTCATCCAGAATGATGGACAAGTGGATGACTCCGTATCCTTCCATGTCCGGGATGGAGACGTGGGCGAAGTTTTCTTTACTCAAGAAGAAATCGTTGTTGCTAATGGTGATGATGTCATTCGAGCTAACTTTGTTGGCTCCAACCCCCATGCCGAGATTAGGGGATGGGAGCAACTCCCTGGTATTGCCAACTTCTTTATCGGCAACGACCCCTCGAAATGGCGCACCAACATCGCAACCTTCGAGGGGGTATGGTACGAAGAAGTCTATGCAGGTGTTGACGTTAAATATTCTGGTGAAAGCGGACAAGTTAAACGGGATATCTACGTTGCCCCCGGTGTAAGCGTTGACACGGTTGTAATCGAATACGAGAACGTCAATGATATTGAAATTCGCGAAGATGGCTCCCTTGCTCTGATTACTGACACCGGAGAGCTAACCGAGAAATCCCCCATCGCCTATCAAATTATTGACGGTCAGCAAATCGATGTCGATGTTGCCTACAAACTTCTCGGCAATAATCAAGTTGGCTTTGAAGTCGGCAGCTATGACTCCAACCATGAATTAGTCCTTGACCCCATCCTGGAATACTCCAACTACTTGGGTGGAAGTTCAGTCGTTTCACTAGATGTCCAACCCTTTAATGATTTCCGGTTAGAAACCCGAACAACAACCCAGACTATTCCAGGGGTTCCCCCCAATCCTCCCACTACCATTACCAACACACAAATCGCTACAGTAACCTTCCAAAATGGAACATTTGTTGCAAATGCAACAAATGTTACCGCTCCTGTCCCTGCGGAAGATGCGGGTTATGCCATTACCGTAGACCAGTTTGGAGCGGCTTACGTTACCGGGGAAACCTTCTCTGTTAACTTTCCTAGAAAGCCATCTGAAGATACTCTTGCCCCCTTTACTCGTCCCCTACCCGACCCTAGGCCTGGAAATGATGTTCGAGAAGCCTTTATCTCCAAAATTAATAGTGATGGCAGCTTAGTTTACTCTACCTATATCGGAGGAGCAGACAAAGACCGGGCAAATGATATTGCTGTAGACCAGGCAGGGAATGCCTATATTGTTGGTGAAACGGAATCTTCAGACTTTCCAGTACAACAAGGGCGTACTACAACACCCTTTCAAGCCTTCGCTGGCGGTTCCCAAGACGCTTTTGTTCTCAAACTCAATCCTACTGGCACCCAGATTGACTATGCTTCTTATCTCGGCGGTAGTGGTTTTGAGCGAGGATCTAGCATTGTTGTAGATCCTAATGGAGCAGCCTATGTTACCGGACAAACTACATCAACTGGCCTGGGAACTGCTGGCGTGTTCCAGCAAAATACTAATGCCACTAATGGTAGTGATGCCTTTATTGCTAAAGTGAACGCGACAGGGAATCAGTTGGTTTACTTTACCTATGTAGGGGGGCCTGGATTTGAAGAAGGCATTGGCATTGATATTGACAGTACAGGTAATGCCTATATTTCGGGAACTACCCAATCTTCAGGTTTAGCAACTTCTGGAGCCTATCAAACCAACCTGGTTGGCTCTAGTGATGTCTTTGTCTCTAAGATTAATGCCGATGCCACCCAACAAGTTTATTTCTCCTACCTTGGTGGTGGCGGCGGAGATGTTGCTGGCGGTATTGTGGTTGACGATGCAGGAGCAGCCTATCTGACAGGTATTACTCCCTCCCCTGACTTCCCTACGGGTCGCAATCTGGAGTCGGGACAAATTCGCAACTTTGCCCAACCCACGTTCCAATCGAACTATCAAGGAGGGCAGTTTGATTCCTTTGTCACCAAGTTTAATGGCGATGGCAGTTCCTTAGACTACTCTACATTCTTAGGCGGCAGTGGTAATGAAGGGGTTGCTTTCTTACCGCTAACTGCGTCGAGTATTGGTATAGACCAGGCAGGACAAGCTTATGTTGTAGGTACAACCACGTCCACAGAAAATAGTGCCAATCCTTTCCCTCTTAGAAATGCAGAACAGCCAAATTTTGCTGGTGGTCGAACAGATGCTTTCTTAACCAAACTCAATCGGGATGGTTCTGGGTTAATTTACTCCTCATTTTATGGAGGAGATGGAGATGATTATGGCTATGGAATTGCAGTAGATTCAGCAGGTGCTGCTTATACCACTGGACAAACGGTTTCTAGTAATCTCAATGCTAACCGTAATCCCCAGTTGCCCCCTCCCGGAACATTTGAAGTCTTAACTCCTGGATATCAAACTGGCGATCCTAGTCCAGCACGGAGTATTGACTTCTTTGCCAATAATGTACCTGGGTCGAGAACTCGAATTGGCACTCTAAATGTGGCTAATGAACCCGATGCGTTTGTTACAAAATTCTCCTTTGAAGGGGTAATTGTTACTGAGTTTGGAGGCAGTATAGACCTGGTAGAAGGTGGAGTAACTGATTTCATTGGCCTAGAACTAGCAACTCCTCCCACTGCTCCTGTTACAATTCTTCTGACTCCTGATAACGAATCTACCATTGCCCCCAATACCGTCACGTTCACGCCACAAAACTGGAATCGTCCCCAAGCGGTACAAGTAATTGCTGTTAATGATGGGGATGTAGAAGGAGCGCACCAGAGTACCATTAGTTTCCAAACCTTTAGTGGTGACCCCAACTATAACAATATCTTCGTTCCCTCAGTGACAGCCAATGTTACCGATAACGACACCCGAGTGTTTGTCGAGGAAAACCAGCAACCGGATAGTACAAGGGGTTTACTCGTGTCTGAAAATGGAGATACTAATACCTACACTATCCGATTAGCTCAACAACCAGCTCCGAATACGACAGTGGAAGTGGTTTCCTCGCCAGATTCCCAACTCACTGTTGGTGCAAATGGCAATGCTTTAGGAAATACCCCCTTTACTCTGACCTTCAGTCCTAGCGATCCCCGAAATCTCTGGAGTAATCCTCAAACCGTGACCGTGGGGGCAGTTGATGACCTGATTCAAGAAGGGAACCACACGGGACAATTGCAACTCTCGGTGACTAGCCCAGATGGACAGTTTAACAACACTAACGCCATCCTGGTGAACGATACCCCCCTCACCCAACAGGGAAATCAGCGCAGTACCCTCACTGCCAATATCTTAGATAACGATCAACCCGATATCTTTGTAACGGTTCCCAGTGGAGAACTAACGACTAGTGAAAATGGTACAGGGTTTAATCTCTCTGCCCGATTAGGCAGTATTCCTACTAGCAATGTGGTTGTCCCGATTACAATTAGTGATGCCACAGAAGGGAGGGCAGTTCCTGCCAGCCTGACATTTACGCCACAAAATGCCACTCAACTGCAAACCGTACAAATTCTTGGGGTTCCTGATGCAATCATTGACGGAAATCAACCCTATGTGGTGACTGTTGCTCCAGCCCAAAGTAGTGACCCTAACTATAGCGGACGGCAACCCACAACCAATGAATTTAATGTTCTTAACCTGGATATTGACACTTTTGGGGTGAATGTTACTCCTGTTACGGGTCTGAGGACATCTGAAGAGGCAACAACGGCGACTTTTGATGTAGTACTCTCTAGTAGTGAAGCACCTCGGGCCAATGTACAGATTGACTTTAGTACCTCTGATACAGGAGAAGGCTTGATTTCTACGGATGGGCAAACCTTTACTGAAAATGCTTCTCTGGTCTTCAATGCCCAAAACTTTAATGTTCGCCAAACCGTAACTATTCGAGGGGTTTCTGATGGGGTGGTTGATGGTAATCAAGCCTATACCATTATCAGCACTCCCACCACTAGCACGGATGAACGCTTTAATAATGTCCCGGTGCAGAATGTGGCGGTGATTAATGAAGATATCGATCGCATTGGCTTGAACTTTAATCCCAGCAGTGGTTCAACTACAATTAGTGAAGATGGCACATCGATTCAATATACTGCTTCTTTACAAAGTCGGCCGAGTGCCAATGTGGTGATTAGCGTTCAACCGGATGTACAAAGCTTGGTAACCCCTCAAGTGCTGACGTTTACGCCAAATAACTTTAATCAGGCGCAAACGGTTAGCATTACTGGCTTTGACGATCGCATTGTGGAAGGAAACCACAGCAGCACAATTAACTTCTCCGTTGAGTCTACCGATGCTGATTATGGTAATTTAACCCTTGACCCAGTGACACTGACCGTTCTGGATAACGATACCAATCGCCCTGGTTTGACTCCTTCTCCAACTCCTGCACCTTCTCCCTCTCCGGGTTTCCCCAGTTTCCCAAATTTCCCCAGTTTCCCAACTTTCCCAGGGTTCCCGACACCCTCTCCTGCTCCAACTCCTCAACCAGCTCCGAGTCCTGCACCTTCTCCTTCACCGGGAACAGGAAGGGCAACTCCCGGTAATGACAATATTGACATGGGCGCGTTAAATATCCGCAGTATTTCTGCCCTGCAAGGCAATGATATTGTGATTGGTAGTCCTGGCAATGATTTCATTAACGGTAATCAGGGTAATGATTCTCTTTTGGGTTCAGCCGGGAATGATTTCCTCTTTGGTGGTCAAGATAATGACACCCTGCGGGGTAGTACCGGTAATGATAACCTGAATGGAGATTTTGGAAATGACTACCTGGAAGGAGGAACAGGTAGAGACTTCCTAAGTGGTGGTGCTGGCAATGATGTGTTTGTTTTATTGACCAGTGGCGCAGTAACTACAGTCTTCCAAGCTGACCGAGTTCGTGACTTCGGTAATGGATTTGACCGGATTGGATTAACCGATGGGCTGAATCAAGGAAATATCCAGTTGTTGCAGACGGGATCGGATACGGCAATTCTGTTTAATGGGTTATATCTGGGTGTTGTGGAACGCACGACTCCGGGGCAGTTAAACAATCGGTTTATTCCGGTTTCGTTGTAAGGGTTAAGTCTCCCTCTCCGCAAACCCCTCTTCCTAGGGAGAGGGGTTGTTTTATTTTCGCCTTGAAAAATAGCAAGGTGAGGGGATGGGAAGGCTCAGACTTTGTTCCCTTGTCCGTTAGACAACTAGCTTACAGCCTTAACGGGTGACCCTTACTTAATTATCCCTGAATCCGGTGAATCTTGATAAAATTAGTCCCACGAATTTTCTGTACGGGAGAGCCACCTAAGACCAAGATTTTATCTCCTGGAGCGGCTAAATCTTTGGCCAATAGTTGCTCATTAATTTGCACAATTAACTCCTCCAAAGAATCTTCTGGATTCTCTAACAACATGGGTTTCACTCCCCAGACTAAGTTTAAGCGATGATAAACGCGATCGCGGGGAGTAAAGGCGACTACAGGCGCTTTAGGACGTTCCGCTGCCGCTAGAGTTGCGGTATAACCGCTCGTCGTAAAACAGGCAATACAGCGCAGATCCAGGATCTTATCAATCGTATTCAGAGCCTCACTTAAGGCATGGGTTTCATCAATTTCTGCTGGTGGATAATTAACAAATTCAGCTTCCTTTTCGGTATCCCGAGCAATTCTGACCAACATTTCCACGGCTTTCACCGGATATGCACCCACCGCAGATTCTCCTGAGAGCATTACCGCATCCGTACCATCCATAATCGCATTGGCTACATCCGAGGCTTCCGCACGAGTCGGCCGAGGATTGCGAATCATGCTATCTAACATTTGGGTGGCGGTAATCACTGGAACTCCCTGTTGATTACACGATTGGATAATCCGCTTTTGCAACTTGGGGACACGCTCTGGACTCATCTCTACACCTAAATCTCCCCGTGCCACCATCAAACCATCACATTGCTGCATAATGGCTTCTAAATTTTCAACGGCTTGGGGTTTTTCAATTTTAGCCATCACCTGAACATGGTCAGCTTCATGTTCATGCAGAAATTCTCTGAGCGTGATAATATCCTCAGCACTACGAACAAAACTCAGGGAAACCCAATCAATTCCTTGATCTAACCCAAAGGTTAAATCCTGTTTATCTTTCTCCGTCATGGAAGGCAAACGCAGACTTAAAGAGGGCAAATTCACCCCTTTGCGATTTTTCAGGATACCCCCTTCCATAACCTTACATTCTACTTGGTTGCCCTGGATGGACATAATCTTGAGTTCTAATAAACCATCATCAAGCAAGACTTGTGCCCCCGATTGAGCTTCTTCGGCTAAAAAGGGATAATCAATGGGGATGGTTTGTTCTTGGCCGTTATATTCAGTTTCGGGAACCAAGGTAACTGATGCTCCTGGAATTAGCTCTAGTTCACCTTCGGGAAATCGTCCCACCCGAATTTTGGGCCCTTGCAAATCTTGCAATAAGGTAACTGGAATATCTAATTCTTCGGAAACTTGTCGCAGTCGCGAGACGACTTTAGCATGATCGTCATAACTTCCATGGGAGAAATTAAGACGAGCAACTCTCATTCCTGCTTGGACTAATTCTCGCAGCACTTCTAGCTTATTGCTGGCAGGGCCGATGGTAGCAACGACTTTGGTTCGAGAGAGACTTGAGTTCATAGAATATTGCTGGCTAAGACCGTCTATTCTCACCTAGGGTAACAGCTTAAGATTAATCTCTCTTCAAGGAAGGTTAAGAGGACAAGAGGCAATAGGCAAGGGGCTAGACACTGTGTTTGACCTAGAATCTGCGATCAAACCGCCAAATGCGTCTCTCTATAGGGGATAGAGAGATCTCCATCTCCAAAAATAACCGAAGAGGGAAATCCTCTCATTCTCCGTGTCCCCACGCCCACCCCGTCCTCGTGTCAGTCTATGGGGGCAAGTATACAGCCTTGGCGAGGGGGGAGTTGGAGCCGGAGATCGCCATTGTCTGACCATTCGATTTCTGCTTGTCCATAAACCAGGGTTTTGGGGATGTGATTTAAGTTTCTGGGAAAGCAGCGTACGGTAATCGCTTCTTCTCCCGCATTGAGGGCGATAATCAGGGTTTGATCGGTTTCTTGACGGGCGAAGATATAAACAAGTCCTTCAGCAAAAATAACGTGATAGGTTCCGATTCGTAGGGCGCGATACTGGTGTCTGAGGGCGATGAGTTTATGATGGTAGCTTAGGATACTTTTATCACGCTCTTCTGGAGAGGGAAAACTGCGCCGACAGTCCGGATCGATCGCTCCTTCTAATCCGATTTCGTCGCCATAATAGATGCTAGGCGCTCCAGGGAAGGTCATGAGCAGGAGAGTGGCTAATTCAACGCTGGGGCGATCGCCTTGAGCGATGGTGACTAAGCGGGCGGTATCATGGGAATCGAGCAGATTGAGTTGCGCTAGTTGAATTTCCCAGTCATAGAGATGCAGTAGGGATTCGATTTTACTGGCATAACTGGCAGCATCAAGGGCAGGATAGGGTTCATAGGCAGAATTACGGACCAGATCGAGATTGACGCGATCGCCAGCAGTAAAGGCGATCGTTGGAGCAGTAAATAAATAGTTCATGACTCCATCAAACTGGGTTCCATCCAGCCATTGCAGGGCATTTGTCCAAATTTCGCCGACAATATAGGCTTCTGGGTTAATGGCTTTGACTCGTTGCCTAAATTCTTGCCAAAAGCCTTCCACGTTAATACAAAAGGGTACATCTAATCGCCAACCATCGACTCCTAAGCGAATCCAATATTCGGCAATTTGCATAATATATTCTCGCACGTCTGGATTCTGGTGATTAAATTCAGGTAAGGCACGATTATTTGCCCAACCGATATAGTTCGCCGGTTTACTGCCATCATAGGCGGATAGGGGCCAATCTTGGATTTTAAACCAGTCTACCCAAGGGGAATGGGGGCCATTTTCTAGGATGTCATTGAAGTGGAAAAAGCCGCGACTGGCATGATTAAAGACTCCATCTAAGACAATTTTAATCTGGCGTTGATGGGCAGCTTCGAGAAGGGCAAAAAAGGCTAGATTTCCCCCTAGCATGGGATCGACTTGATAATAGTCATGGGTATGGTAGCGGTGATTACAAGCGGATTGAAAGATGGGGGTAAAGTAAATGGCTGTAATGCCCAAATCTTGTAAATAATCCAGGGTTTCAATCACACCCCAAAGGTTTCCCCCCTTATAACCTTGCACGGTTGGGGGAGAGTCCCAGGGTTCGAGGGGGAGATGGGGATAAGTTGTGCCTGGGGGTGGGTTGCCTTTGGCGAGGCGATCGGGAAAAATTTGATAGAAAACAGCATGTTTTACCCAGTCTGGTGTCTGAATGTTCATCTGTGCCACAATCTCCCTGACTCATTGTTCGTTATTCATTGTTCATTATTTATTGCCCTAGTGGGGTAGGGAGATAGATTCAGAGTCTGTGTGTAATCCTTGGATTAAGGAATGAGTATCTAGGTTGGTGTCTAGATGTTGCCGAGCTTCTAGCTGCCAAAGGTCAAGTTCTGGCGATCGCCAGGGAGCATGGATAGAACGGGTTTGATGGGAGTCACAGTCTCGGCATTTTTGCCAATACTCGCTGGCTTCAAGGGGTTTGTCTTGGGCTTCGAGGACTTGAGCCAGGAGACAGTGGGGAGCGGCGCGATCGCTATTTAATTCTATAGCTTTGCGTAACCAAGTTTCGGCCTGAGAAAGGTCTTTGTCTTTTTTCAGGAAGTAAGCCCATCCTAGGTTTTTATAGAGCGTAGATAGAACAGCTTGGTTTTTCACTTGGTCAAGGATGGGGATAATGCGTTCAATGGCAGTATCCGGATTATGGCTCAAAATGTCTAGGCGGGAGAGGTTGCTGATGGCAGCATGGGCAGCATGAGTTTGGGCTTGAGCTGCTCGATTATAGTGATGGTAGGCGTTGGGAAAGTCGCTGAGTTTTTCGTAGGCTGAAGCCAGGTTGTAGTGGACTGCGGGAGAGTCGATCTCGAATTTGAGCGCCCATTGCAGGTAGAATACGGTTCCTGGGAAGTCGCCTTGCATATAGGTGTCGTATCCGGTATTTTTGAGGCGATCGCCGATTTGTTTCTTTTGGCTGATGTCACGACTGTCTTGCCAAAGTTGCAGTTTCAGTTCTAGATTCTCGTGAATCGCCTCAATAGGCTGGATCTCTTGCAATACCTCTAGGATACTGTCGTCATTCTCCTGTTGGCTAGGCAATCGAGTTTTCAGCAGTTCGGGCTTATATCGAGCCACCAGGGAAACTAGATCGGAGCGCTTGGAGCGGCGCTGTCCGTTCTGTGACTCAGAATTGGCTAAACCGAATTGATCGACAATGCGCTCGACATGCTTGCGGATAGCAGGTTCGCCAATGCCGAGAGCCTCGGCGATTTGCGCGTCTGCCTCACCGGAGAGAATACCATTGAGGACTTGTTGACGGCGATGGGTTAATTGATTGTAGACTTGTTCAAATTCTTCTTGATTCATTGGGTTCGGGTTAATCAGCGAAGTCACATTCAGTGACGATCCTGGCTAGTCAGGGAAAAGATAGAATCTAGCTTTATTTCCTTTTTACCTTATCCTGTGTTTTGGTCGATCGCCTGTTCCTAACCCACTGCAAAACCTGTATGAAGTCGCACGTCTGGGGGATGAAACCCCAACACAATCTTCTCTTTGGGAATACCGGAGCGCAGTAAATCATCTGCTATGCCATCTTCCAACCCGTCCCGATAAATCCAGATCTTATCAGCGATCGCCTCTAAATGCCAGCATATCTCAATTTAGGGGATCGTCTGCTAACCCATCATATCCAAGCTGAAGTCCTCCTTTAAGAGTTACGCTGTTTTAGTTTTTCTTGAATATCGTGATTAATCAACTTTGCTTTTTCAAAGTCAAATATCATACCCAGGTAATCAAAATTGGTCATTGCCTTGACAATATAGCTTTCTGCTTTCTTGAAATCACCTTTTGCTTTTTCTAATAGAGCAAAAGATGTTTCATAATAAGCAATACGGCGCTTGTCATCATGAGCCTTAACTTCTTCAAATCCCGTCTTTAAAAGACATTCAGCTTCTTCTAAGTGGTTTTCACGAATATAAATATCTGCCAATATCTTATTCGCATAATTTTCATTTCGCCTATGTTTTATTGCTTTAGATAGTGTAATTACAGAATCGCACATCTGTTTAGCCTTGTCATGATTTTGCTGACAAAAATATACTTCCGCCCTTTCACGATCGATATAAATTTTATACATACAGTAATCATCATATTTTGAAAGTTTTGCCTTGTGTTGATCGAATAACTTTTGTTCTTCATCTAACCAGCGATGTGCTTCTTGATATCGCTCTAATCGGGTATATAAACCTGCTAGATGATTAGTTAAGTAATCAAGTGTAGCGTAGTCAGCATAATGGCGTTGCTCCCATGCATCAAGGAGAATCGTTTCAGCTTCAATAAAATTATCACCACCCATCAGTAGCAAAGTTCTTGCTAGATGGGTCATAGCTCGTATTTTAACCGGATGTTCTCCTCTTTCTCTGGATTTGTTAATAATCCATTTTAACCAATACACACGATCTTTCCAATGACCTCGTAGATTTGCATAGTTTTCTAAATAAAACCAGAGTTCTTTAATATATTCATATCGATCAGTATCTTGTGTTTTGTCTTCTTTGCAAAAACGCAGTACATGCAAAAGGTTATCCCATTCCTCTGCTAACTGTCTATAGCCATGGCTAAATCTTTCATCTTTAGATTTACATGAATCAATCCTTGCTGCAAAATTAAGATAAAATCGCATCCATCTACAAATTAATTGCTTTTTAAAATATATATTCTTTTCTAGTTCTGCATAAGCATACTCGCGGGTTAAGGGTAACATAAAAAATCTTCCTTCGAGATCATATATCAGAGAAAAATTGATTAAACTTTCAATGCTTTTTTCTATTTGTGGACGAGGCTTTTCTGTTAATCCTGTAACTTTAATTAAAGCGTTAAAACTTGGAGATTTATAAAAAATAGAAATGGACATAAAAAGTTTATATGCGTCAAGATTTTGGACGCGATCAATTTCTTTAATATCATCGATTGACTTAGAGAAACAAAAATGAGACAAATGATTATTAGCATCTTTTAGTTGCTTCAAAATTGTCTCTATAGAGCAATAGCTGGAGAATCGACCTATACTATAGATGATCGCTAAGGGAATTCCACTAGTCACTTCATATAACTTTTCTTTTTGCTGATGATTTAAACCTTTTTTCCGTAGCTCTAGTTGCTGATTAATTAATTTAAGACTATCCTCTCTAGATAATGATTTTAAGGAGATAGGCTGAAACATATCAGACGCTTTTTCGCGAGTTGTATAGATTGTTTTAGCATTTGGCAATTCATATATAAACGATAAAACCCTTTTCCTATCTTGGATAGTTTCTAGATTATCCACAATCAACAAAGTTCTACCAACTTCTCTAAATTTGTTATATATTTTTTCTATATGGCGACGGTTATCTGAATCATGCAGAATAGCTGGCTCTTCTAAAGTAGTCACTATTTTTCTATAAATTGCCTGAAGATTTCTTTGTGGGGATAATCGGTCTTGAATAGTATCCAGTAAAAATTCTTGTTTTGCGGAAGTAAAAATAATAGCTTCAAACCTAGGAATTTCACATTGTAGTCTTTGGGATAAAGGATGATAAGCCGTTTTTCCACGCTCCCTATATTCCAGACATAAATAAGCAGCTTCTAAGACAAGAGCTGTTTTGCCAACACCTGCAATACCATTCACTTCAATAATTGGAGCAGGATAGTTGGGAGAAAGATATTTCATTAACTCACATAATTGTTCTTCTCTACCAACAAATTGGTTATGCTGAGGAGGAAGATTTTGCATTCTGCATCCACTGAGTTCTGATCGCAGCGTGATACGATTTGAATAATCAGAATTGGATAGTATTGGTGGATCATCATAGGTAATGTCATCATCACTTAGAGTTAATCCAAATGGCTGAAATAAAGTAACAATACTTGTACGATCAGTTTTTCTTTTGCGGTTTATAATCTTGGAAATAGTGTCTGCTGAAAGAGGTCTTCCTCCATGTTGCTCATTGCTGTCAGCACCAATGAAAGCTGATAGCTCTTGTAAAGTAGGCTTTTGTTCAAATTCTTCTAGAATAACTTTCCAAATTTTTTTATATCCTTGCTCCGTTAAACAGCACGTATCTCTGCGTCGTTGTCCTGTCATCAGTCTTATCCTCCAATTGAGTTAACTTGCTTGCTGCCTAAAATAGGAGAATTTAAGCGAAGATAAGGTTGATATCCCCAAGTTAAGAGCGTTTAGAGATTCTCTTCCCTCAATGATTATTACACCTCAACCCCTTTTTGGCTTTAGTAGATACATTTTTTTACAAAAAAATCTTAAATTCTTGCTTAACTTCCGTAATTTCACTGCAAGCACTATTACTGTCTACCTATATATGGAGTTGAACCCTTCGGATAAGGATAGAATGATGAAACGCTCCATTTTACTCAGTGCCAGTCTTGCTGTCTTGGCAACTATCGCGTCTCCCCCAGATTACTCAGTCTTCAACGTGGGCAGTGCTTCTGGAGACCATTTACAGATTATTCCACAAGGAAATGGTGAGGATAAGACAGTGCCCACTAACGTCAAACGGGATTCAGTGTAATCGGTCTTGAGATTATAGCACATTGTTACAGATTGTGACACTGGCGCTTGATCTCTATATAGAATTATCAATTTATCCCTTGCTAGAGGCGAGAAGATCATCCTCCCGCCTCTAGCTCTTCTATGAATTTGTAACGCTTTATGTAAATCGACAGGAAAACCCCTTGACAAGTCGGGAGAATTTCAGTAAAAATAGTTTTATCACAAAAGTGACGAATGATAGAAGAATGAGTTCACATTGGAGACAACTCCATGAATCTGCACAGAACATCTCCTCCTAAGGTCAACCGGTGGCAATGGTTTCTCGGTTGCTTTGCCCCATCATCGCCTAAAGTTGCCACTCCTCCGTTACCCTGGACAACTTTTGATCCCGTAGTTTTTCTTGAAGGGGAAGGAGTGGTTGACCAGCCCATCCCTCCCTATGGACGGGGCCGAGTATATTACCGAGGTTCTTGGTGGCCGGCCACCTGCATGGAGGAAACAACGTTGCTGACTGGTCAGGAGGTAAGGGTCATTCAACGACAGAATATCACGTTATTAGTCACACCTGTAGTCTCTCGCTTAACTCAAGGGTGAAGACTAGCTCAAATTTTTGGGTTTCGCTTTGTATTACAATTCGGAGGAACTAAGTTTATGGCAACGTTTAACTTAAAAGAATCAGTTATTTATTCCTTACTTCTAAGCAGCACAACTGTTGTAAATCTTGCACTTCCATCCAATGCTGCTGTATTTCACAATGATTGGTCTTACTCAATTGACTCCTTTAATGATGGTATGACCGGCAATATTGTTGGTGGAACCAAGTATGAAATTTATGGAACTGCCATCAAGCAAACCCGCGATCGTATTTTTGTCGCCATCAATGCCAATACTCCTCTAGAAGGAGTACATAGTGATTATGCTGATGATAATCATGTGGGTTGGGGAGACCTGTTCTTCAATTTCTCAGGACAAGATCTAAATACAGCCAGTGCTAATGGGAAGTTATTTGGTATTCGCTTTTCCAGTAATAATGCATCTGCTGCTCCAAGCTTGGGTCTTTTTGGCAATGTTACAGCAACAGATGTAGCGAATCAAAATGGTCTTCTTCTTGACAATTTAGCAGAATATAATGACTGGATTACCACTCATGGAGGAACACCTTCCATCGGAGATTTTTCTGCAACTGATCCCTACTTTGATCAAACTCGTCATGTACAAAATGTGATCGCTTCTGGCACAAAGCTAGGTGATATTGACCTGGTCAGTGATGTAAATACCCTCGGACTAGATTTCGCTCATTTTAGTGCCACTGGTTCTCATACCATTGCCTTCAGTTTTGATTCTTCTCTACTTCCTACTGGAAACTTTTTATATCATCTAGGTCTAGAATGCGATAATGATATAACAGGAGGAACTGGAGAATTTAAAGATGT
Source organism: Roseofilum reptotaenium CS-1145 (assembly GCF_028330985.1). Taxonomy (NCBI): domain Bacteria; kingdom Bacillati; phylum Cyanobacteriota; class Cyanophyceae; order Desertifilales; family Desertifilaceae; genus Roseofilum; species Roseofilum reptotaenium. The sequence continues at coordinate 41,785 of NZ_JAQMUE010000018.1, forward strand.
CCCTGAACCTTCAAGTCTGATGAGCTTAGTAACACTAGGTTTGGTATTTACTGGCTTAAGATTACGCAAGTCTGTAGTCTAAACTCATCACTGGAAATCTCATCCGCAATCGATAATATCCGAGGGGCTTGTCAACCTCTCGGATATGCAATATTGACTTTAATCAAAATTTGGGTTCTCTACAACCAGATCACTGAGCAGAAGGAGATAACATCATGAATCGTGTTACTCATCTTGATACCCATCATCATTATGGAAACGTTACTGAAGTATTGGCTATTGAAGAAGTAGAAAGACAACTAAAAGATGTTTCCGTAGATCTTTCTCAAACTATCAATAAAACTGATGCTGTTGCTTATGCTTTAAATCGCCTTCCCTCAATGTATGCCACAACAGAAGAAGGTTATGAGTGGCAAAAACAACAAGCTAAAAAAAGGTTATCTCCTTTAATTACCCAGGCTGCAAAATGGGGAATTAATGCAGCTCAACGCAATAAAAAGCGTTTTGCAACTCCCTTGTTTAACCAAAACCAAGCTGAAGTAACGTTGCGAAAATTAAGAGTTTTACTGGGCCGTGAAGACTTGAATTGGGAGAATTTAGTTTCTGCTATTGAAGAGTATCTAAATCTAGCATTGTCTACAAAAATAGACTAATTTTTGTTTTCTAATTCTCAAACTTTGCCTGATATATCTAATTAGTTTAGCTGGAGAGTTCCGATGAGTTCTTTAACTACCTTATCTTGCTTCACCCCTCACCCTTCAGTTCATTCTCCACTTAAACGCTTGATTGATATTCTGGGTGCTTTGGTCGGCTTACTACTACTAAGTATAATATTTATACCCGTTAGCATTGCAATCAAGCTCGACAGTCCAGGACCAATTTTATTTACACAAAAACGATATGGACTTTCTGGCAAACCGTTTACACTCTATAAGTTTCGATCTATGGTCTGTAATGCAGAAGATTTAAAGAAAATTGTCTCTAACCAAGCAAGGGGGATGCTTTTTAAAAATCTTCAAGACCCTCGAATCACTAGAGTCGGTCATTTTTTACGCAAAACCAGCCTTGATGAATTTCCTCAATTTTGGAACGTCTTAAAAGGAGAAATGAGTTTAGTGGGAACTCGTCCTCCTATTGAACAAGAAGTCATCCAATACAATGCTTACCAATGGCAGAGACTCAATGTTAAACCTGGACTTACGGGAGAATGGCAAGTTAATGGTCGTTCCCAAGTCAAAGATTTTGAGACTGTAGTTGCTCTAGATTTACGCTATCAAGAACGCTGGAATACAACCTATGACTTCATTATTTTAGTCAAAACGATTTGGGTTGTTTTCCATCAATATGGATCGGCTTAAAACTAGAATACTTTATTTCTCTCTAGATTGATTAAACGTGCATAAATTCGCTAAAACACAATTCGCACAATCCGGTTTTTTCGCCTGACAAATGGCGCGACCATGGTAAATTAACCGGATTGACCAATTTTCCCAATCGGGTTGGGGTAGAAGGCGCATTAAGTCTCGCTCTATGCGAATGGGGTCTTTGTGTTCGGTTAAGCCTAGGCGATCGCTTAAACGCTTGACATGAGTATCAACAGTTACGCCCATATTAATGCCGAAACCGTGGGCAAGGACAACATTAGCCGTTTTCCGAGCAACGCCAGGAAGTTTGAGCAATTCTTCCATTCTTTGAGGCACTTTGCCCCCAAAATCTTGCACAATCATGTGACAAGCGCCTTTAATATTTTTGGCTTTATTGCGATAGAATCCAGTCGATCGCACCAAAGCCTCCAATTCCTCTAACGGTGCATCTGCTAACTCAGGGGCATCCGGATAGCGTCGGAATAATTCTGGAGTCACTTGATTCACGCGCTCATCCGTGCATTGGGCGGATAAAATGGTCGCCACCAGCAACTGTACCGGCGTTTCATAAGTTAACGTACAGGTGGCATCGGGATACAAACGCTTCAGCCGGATCAGGATTTCTCTAGCTTTTTGCTGTTTGGCTGACCATTTGCGGGTGATATTCATCGATACTGGGATAACATCAATTGTTCAATTGTTATATTACTCATTCTTGATTGAGTCTTGACGCTCGTGACTCCTATTCGTGTCTTCTCCATCCTCCTGCTGATCGCCGTTGGCTTAGGCTTAACCTTAGCTCTGTCCCTCTCATTTGGTGCTGTTTCCCTGACTCAAACCGAACTCTGGGAAGCCCTCTGGCATCAGGGAGATACAGTGAATCAAACCATTATTTGGCAGTTGCGACTGCCCAGAGTCGTCGCTGCTGTTTGTGTGGGATCGGCTTTGGGAACCTCTGGCGCTTTATTGCAAGGCATGTTACGCAATCCCTTAGCTACCCCTTTTTTACTCGGTATTTCTGCCGGTGCGGGTTTAGTCTCCGTTGCCATGGTGACGTTGGGAGTTGCCCAAAGTTGGATACCCTTGGGGGCTTGGTTGGGTGCGGTTTTAACCACAACCCTCGTTTATGGGTTGGCTCGCAGTGTGAATGGCATCTCCGTAGAGCGCTTAATTTTAGGGGGTGTGGCGGTCTCTTCCCTCTTTGGGGCAGTACAGACCACATTGCTGTTATTATCCGCAGATAGCCGCATTCAGCAAGCGCTCAATTGGTTGGTAGGCAGCTTGAATGGTCGGGGATGGGCAGAGGTACAAGTGGCGGCTCCCTATTTAATTTTGGCGTTGATAGGCGCTATTCTCTTAGCCCGATCGCTCAATGTCCTGAATTTAGGCGATGATTTAGCGGTAGGATTAGGCGTATCCTTGGGGCGATCGCGTCTCCTCATCGGCTCTATTGCCACCCTGCTGGCTGCTGGAGCCGTCAGTATTGCCGGGTTAATCGGTTTTGTCGGTCTCATTGTCCCCCATGGTATTCGCTTACTGATCGGTGGTAATGATTACCGTTTGATTATTCCCCTCTCTGCCCTGGGAGGCGCTTGGGTGCTAACCTTCGCGGACTTACTCTCCCGGCTAGGCGCTGTAGAATTACCGGTTGGTGCAGTCACGGCTCTTCTGGGTTCCCCTCTGTTTGTCTGGTTACTCTATCGGCGATCGATGTAATACTTAAAAACGTTGCCGAAATCCCCCTTGAATGGCATCATGAATCATCCATAATTAAGTATTGCTTTCTTATCCAACATTCTGGTGATTCCCCACCCTCTTACTTCCCATCTGCTGGCAGCGGCTGAAAGTGGCCCTTTGCTGGGCTCCATCTGGCTAGATGCAACAGTCTTAATGGTCATGTTAGTCCTCTCAGCCTGCTTCTCTGGCTCAGAAACAGCCATTACTGCCCTCGATAATTTCAAACTCCGCGCCCTAATTAAGGAGCAGGGAGACCCCCAAGGGATTTTTCGCCTGGTTCTAGAGCAACGGACAAGGTTCATTACCACTCTCCTCGTTGGCAATAACCTGATTAACAATTTTTCCGCTGTCCTCACCAGTAACCTGTTTGCCCTCTGGCTAGGCAATGCCGGGTTAGGGGTGGCAACCGCAGTCATTACCTTTCTGGTGCTAATTTTTGGCGAAATCACGCCGAAGTCCCTGGCGATCAATAATGTGTTGGCCTTTTTTAAGGCAGTGGTGCGACCCATTTATTGGCTATCTCGCGCCTTATCGGCGATCGGCATTATTGATTTTCTGGAATGGATCGCCCAAAGTGCAATTCGCTTTTTCCAGGGTAATACCACCCAGGATGACGCTTCCCTGCAAGATTTGCAACTGATGATTGAGATTTTGGGCGGCAAAGGAAAACTGGATTTCTATAAGCATGAGTTGCTCAATAAAGCCTTGATGCTCGATGAATTGACCGCGAAAGATGTGGTTAAACCCCGCATTGATATGCGTACCATTTCCCATGAAGCCACGTTGCAAGAGTTGGTGAATCTCTGTTTAGAAACCGGGTTTTCCCGAATTCCCGTTCAGGAAGAGTCAAAAGATCAAATCCTCGGCGTAGTTCACCTCAAACGCGCCCTCCAAACCCTGAAAAATCTCCCCCCAGGAGAGCGTAATTTAGCCCCAGTGACCGCCGGAATGGATTCGCCTGTCTATGTGCCGGAGGTGAAAGGGGTGAGCGATCTGTTGAAGGAAATGCTCCAAAGTCGGATTCATTTGGCGATCGTTGTGGATGAGTATGGGGGAACTGTAGGACTTGTCACTCTCGAAGATGTCTTAGAAGAGTTAGTGGGTGAAATTTATGATGAAAGTGACTTTCCCCATCGTCCCTCCCGTCCCGGACGCACGGCAAAACCCCCCAAAGATCGCCGATGGATTCCAGGCTTACCGGGAAGGGCGCGATCGCCCCGCTCACCAGCATCTCATGAGAATTTCCCGGATCGATAAACCTCCATCTCAAAAAAAACTTCCCAGGGGGTTGTGTTTTGATTAAACCTTATGCTAAATTAGGAAGTCAGTGAGCAAAAGGGTCGATGCCCGAGTGGTTAATGGGGGCGGACTGTAAATCCGCTGGCACTGCCTACGCTGGTTCAAATCCAGCTCGGCCCATCACCGCCTCTTCTAACGTGCAGTTAGAACTAAAAGTTTAGTCAATGAACTGCCCGTGTAGCTCAGTGGTAGAGCACACCCTTGGTAAGGGTGAGGTCACGAGTTCAATCCTCGTCACGGGCTTTCTTTTTACTCCCTCTCTCACACCTTACCAATGGCATCCTCTGCCACTTGAGCTACAACGTACCGGCGTATCATCCCATCATTGTACCTTAAGTGGTCTATTAATGGTCTAGGCGGCTAAGTACCCCTAGAGCCACCTTGAGTTCAAAAACGGGTAATCCTCCACGTCCTGCTCGTCAGCCAAGCCAAGGTAAGTTGCCATTACCTGCCCTCTAGCGTTAGTGAAGCACTTAAAGGGGTCTACCCTTCTCCACCAGAAGCCCTTGCTATCCTGCTTGTAGGTACGTTCGTGAAAAGCCCTAATCATTCGCTCGGTGAAGTGCCCCGTCTCCCTGAGTTGTTGCTTAGTCAGGTATTTTCCCAGGTAGGGGTTTAATCCCTTTGGCGACTCTGGCAGTGTCGGCTTCTTCGGTTCGTCACCCCTAGATCGGAGAGGAGTGGGATCGCATTTCACTCCGTTAAGCAGGGGAATGTATCCGTCGTCAAAACTTCCTCTGATGAGTCCTTGGGACTGCGCTTCCCTGAGAACGGCACACGCTAATCGGACTCCCCTGGATAGGTTCCCTTCTCCTATCTTCCTCAGCAAGCGCTTATCTTCATCCGATAATCCAGTGATTGGGGTAATTCTTCTTTGGTGGGTGGTGGTGGTCATAGTGTGTCGGCTGTGGGTGTCCCTTAGTATATACAGCAGCGTCACCCCTCTCGTAGGGTAACGTCCAAAGTATATACATTATCTGTCTACCCTAATCGTCATACTGCGAATTTTAGGGTAAATTTTAGGGTAAACTCAAGGCAGAATAGAGACGTAGAAAGGAATGCCGCTAACCCTTCTTCGGCTTATAGGGATTGTCTCTCCCTGTTTTCTCACAATAATCGCTAATAGCCATTGCCATGAAATCTAGTGTTTCCTTAGTGTCAGCGAGTAATTCATATCCAATCCCCTCCTCCTTCTGGCTATTTTTCTTTAATTCCTTTCTGGTCTCTTGTACGGCATTGGTTAGCCTCCGATTTATTCGTTTAACTTTTCTCCTAATATTTTAGCAGAGGGTATATGTGTGGGTGTATCACTAATATTTACCTTAAAATTAAAGGTAAAATTAAAGGTGAATAACGGTAGGAGAGATAATAAGAGAAAGGATGATTCTTTCTTACAGCTCTTGTTGCACTTTGTAAGAGTATTATCCAAGCTAAAGTCATATAGGGAATGGATTTCGGGCGATCGCCTGAAAAGGTAGTAACCCAGTCAGGTAGTCCACTGAAGATGTCCATCCTATCAATATTTACCCATCAACTTTTACCCTAAATATTTAGGGTAAATATCACGCGGGGGGGGGGGTAATAGGCGAAACAACGGATCTATCTTCCTGATTCATCCCCTTTAGATTCAATGATTGCCTTTCATTGCCAATCTGCATAAATTCAAAAAACATTCTTCTCTGAATTCTTCTGGTTCAATAGCCTTAGAAGACATGCGCCCACCGCCTTCATCACTAAAGTCTCTATACTGAATGGCTATAGTTCCACTTGCGTAAAGTTCCAATTCTCCATGGTTACCACCTTCAAGGAACCCCCTGTATAAAGGTCAGTTGAAACGTGCAAAGAATGACGATAATCACCTGCGTCAGAATCACGATAGAGTAGTGAGCTTCCGTGCTCTAAAGTATTCCACCGAATGATAATTTCAATTAAATCACTACCTATATACTCTTTTAATCTATTCAGGAAAAGTAAACGCAATTCCTCGTCTTCTTTTCGCATCCCTGCTATTTGTCTCTTGTTGACTTCTTCAGCTAAATCGTGGTGTAGGTCGTCAAATGAATTCATCTTTTTTCTCCAAATTTAAGAACCTCATCAAGTCTATCTTACCTGATGAGGATTGGCACATTTATTGGGGGAATAACAAATAGTTATGTAGCAGCGTAATACGAGCGTGCAGTGGTATTGCATTGCACGGCGACAAGGAAATATTCAAGGAAAAAGTGAAAGCCTTCCTTATTTTCAATCCACGCTTGAACCATTGGGTCAGGATGTGAGAAATTAGGGTCAAATACAACCCAATACTTCCATTGATTAACGTCCAAATCAAGCTCCACCCCGTCAACCCTATGAATATAGGGACTGTCGTCAAATTCCTCATAATTGAGTTTAACTTTATCCCCAACGTTAAACCGATTCGCTCCTGGGTAATCTGATTCGTTGATGTAAGTGTAATACTGCCGCTCGTCGTCATTCGCTTGCCAAGCGGAAATTGGCACGAGAACTTGTACCATATTAGATGCTCCTGATTGTGAGAGAACCACGATTGGGAGAAGTCTTGGGAGTGGTATTAGTAGTACCCTCTCAAGGCGTTAAATTTTCCCTCGCTGATAAGAAAAGAATTTAAAGGGAACCCCCACTTAGCGCAAGGGGTAAACGTACACAAATCCTTCACTATTTCTAATGTAAACGATCGATAAATCTCTATTGCACAGTAGTAGCCCCACGATAACTCTTCTGGAAGTTGTACTACTTCACCCATACCCATAGCGGCTGACATTTGCCCTCTAAGGCGGGTTACCCCCTTAAATGGGCAATCGTACTTAAGGGGTGCTCTTTCGTGAAAACCCTTATCCCGTAAGGATTTCAGCCGTTAGATAATACATTTCATGTTACACGAAAGTTCACTTTATTGCATATTACTACCGTACAGCGGTATTACACCCCTCCGCTTGTGCAGATAGCTTGCGTCATAGATTCATTGCACATTACCGGAAAATAGATGTTCAGGAAAAAAAGCTGTCCTATCAGACTCCTATAGGGTTGTGATAGGACAGTTAGCCAATAATCAGTACATTCAGGAAAGGATGTTGATTCGCTATTAAGGATATCAATTTATTGCACATTACTATTGTTCAGTAGTGCTACCGGTTATTCAATCAAAAGCCCATCTTGTGACCACTGGGAAGAGCCGCCACAAGATGATTTAGGTTATGCGATTGTCAGGGGACAATGACTATAAAAAGCGATTAGAGGCACTCTCGATATTTACCTCACACCCCTCTTAACGAGGCTCTAAATCATGAGAGAAGTAAGTGTAAGTCCCATTCCAATCCTCCTCCATTGCCCCTATCTTCACCTTCAGACCCCATTTTCCTTTTTCGTCTTGGGGATGAGTGATAATTGCCTCTAGTTTCCCTCCATCAGGGGTGATTGCCCAAACTTTATCGCCCACAGCATAGTCTTCAGCATCACGAGCCTTCAACGTGTCTAGGCTAAAAAAGGACTCTTTCCACTCTCCTTTTAGGGATATATATTTACACTTCCATTCCCCGTGTTCATTAGTAGGGGTAGTGATTACTCCTGGACGTTTCCCAATCCAAACTTTATCGCCAACAGAGAAGGGCAGATTTTTCTCATTTTCTTGCGCGTGCGAACATGTAGGGGTTTGACCGTCATGACCGTCATATCCTTGATATATGGTCGATTTGACCGTCATGGTTATGGGAATATGACGATGATGACGATGAAACTACTGTTGAACTTTTTTCGTCAGAAAGAAGGGTTTCGCTGGGTAGTGGTACGTTTACATGGCTACAATCGCCCCTGTAGTCAATCCCAAAGAACGTCTTACCAGACATTTTCTTCACCGATTTAACTTCCCACCCTAAGAATTCACACATCTCTGTTAATTTGTTACCAAATCGATTGGTAGCCATTGGCTTGAGTCCATTCTCCTCGCAATAGATGACGTATTTGTGGTACAGCTCCCCTTGTTTGATTACTCCATCCCCAGGAACCGGCACTACTTTGTCCTCTACAAATGCCGCTACAGAACTCTCCTCGCAAAGGAGTTCCCATTCTTTCGCTTTGAAATCAGCAATAGCAAATTGCCCTACACCTTTGATGAGGTCGTCAACTCTCTGAGGGGGCATAGAGAGGACGCAATAGGTTAGCTGGGATATCTCTCTCATCATCAGCTCTTCGGCTAGGGGGGTCCGATTAACGATTGGTGAATCAAACTCCACTAGACATAATCGCCTCTCTAAAGCCTTCTGTGGCTTCTTGAATAGCGCTCCATTGGAGATTACGAGCAATGTCCCATGAAAAGGGCTAGAAGCAACTTCACCGTAAATTTGGCGGTATGAGACAGTATCCCCACCAGTGAGACTCTTTAGATTAGCCATAGCGCTGTCGCAGTGGGTAGCTTCCTCGTCGGGCAAAACAACTAGCTGGCTATCCATGAAGTGCGCCAACTGATAATCCTCTCCCAATTTGCCAAGCTTAGAGGCTTTGGTATTTTCCTCCCCAATCAATGCGGATAATATTCGGGAAAATGTCCCTTTTCCGGTTCCAGGTCTACCCGTTAAATGAATGAATTTGTGAAGCTTGGACAATCGCCAAGTTATAACACCATTACATACAGCCATCAGCTTAAGGATTTTCCTTTCATCCCCTACCATGGCGTAATTCCACGCCTCGTAAATATTTGGGCAATAGGTTTTCAGCGCTTCAATTGGGTCGGCGATCACTTCTCCTTCTGGTTGCCACCAGTCCCGGTCAATCATGCTGGTGTTATAATTTTCCGGGTCATGGGGCTTGATTGTCATCTCCCGAAGATTCACTACTCCGTTGCGAAATGCTGTTGCCTCAAGGGTTTGGCGTTGCCATTCCCACTCTCGGAGGTTTCGCGTTAAGGATTTCTGGCACATGGTGACATACCTGTCGGTGCTAATCCACGATTCAGATAAAAAGTGAATAGCATCCCCAACTTTTTCTTCTGGGATAATCTGCCAGTATTTCCCGCTCCATTCCAGCCAGACTTTCCATTCATTGTGAAATCGCCATTTATTACGATATTCCTCTGCTAATTGACGAGCAAATTCTACTGGTGTAGGGTCACCATTCCCCTCCTCTTCAGATTTGCCCTTCTTGGCAGGGGACTCTTTCTTTTGTTCTGGTTCTGGGAATTGTTTTTCCCATTCAGCAATGGTTAAAGCCAACCTAATTACCTCGTCAAAGTTGCCGCCATTGACAATAAAATCATCCATACCTTTAGTTTTTTTCGTGTACTTCCACACGCATATCTTGACATCACAGCCACGTTCATCTAATGCCTTGGCAAGCCTCCTAATTGATTCCTTTACGTCTGGGTTTATCTGGAAGTCTGAATCCAGCGCGATGTAGACAGGTCTCCCCTCAGAGCAAAAATCGGCAAGAGAAGTAACAAGCTCCAGGGTTTGTGGTTTGTGCCACATTTCCCGACCGGGGATAGAAATAGTCAAATACCCGTTTTCAAGTCCACACGCGGCTTTCTTGCCTCCTTCTGTGATGACGATGGGTAAATGGTCTTGCGAGTTCACCACCTTCCACAAGTCCTTGGTCAGGCAGTTGTTCCACTGTTCCTCAGAAGCAAAAAGTGGCTTCAACTTTCCTGCTAGGGAGATGAAATCCTTCAGTCTTCCACGGAGCAGTAGTGCATCGTAAATACAACCCGTCTCGCCTTCTTTCCTTCTGCGGGTCTTGTACTTTGCCCCATCTTTCCCAACCTCGCGTAGTCGTAACTGCCATGAGTTACTGTTAGTCTTTCCTGTGATGTCAACCCCAGTAACGGTAAACCCTGCTTTATGGGGTTTGAACTGCTTTACCAGAACCGGATTGGTGATTCCAGATTCCGACAGTTGCTGCGCTAGCCATTTCTCATTAGTCGCCTGAGAATCTGCTACAATGGGGGAATCAGAAATTGAGGGCGTTGCGAGACTACCCTTAGAAGCGTTATTATTTGACATAGTATTTTCATATTTTGTGAGCCGGACGGGGATGACCCTCCGGTTATTTTTTTTGTGTGGTCATCCCACACTTGCAATTCTACACCACTTTTCAGTAATTTAGAGCAACTCTATCACCTCCAGAGCTTCGCGTATCTTCTCCTTAATCTTTGTGCCAGCGTTAGCCTTTAGAGACAGCGCTTCATTTAGGATGTTTTTGACGAGTGAAACGTCTGGAGATTCAGTGAGTTGTCCTGAGTCAGACTCCTCTGCGTCAAGCTTTCTTGCGTAATCCAGGATATCTTCTGCTAAATCTTCTGGTACTCTAATGGCTTTTGTTTTGTTGGTAGACTTCCACTTAGAGCGGATTGGTCTTAGTCCTTCTGTGTTTCGTTCATGTGTCATTGTTATTACTGTACAGTTGCTTTGCATGGACTGAGCTATTGATTCGCTCTTATCTGTATCCCCCTTATTTACAGATTAATCCTCACCGAAAAGATGGCGGTATTCCCATTAAGGATTTACAGTAAACGTTCGCTCTAAATCTTCAGAGATTGTCGATACGTTTACCCTAAAATTTAGCGCCGGCATGTAAGGTGGTATAGGGTGGGAAGTAGTGGGCTAAAGTATTAATAAATTAGACCCTCTAAATTATGGCTAATCAACGGGGCATTCTCGCGAATAAACCGTATTGGACATAATCTGTTTTCTCCTATTTAGGTGTGAGTATTTTTTTGTCCCCAATGGACTTCATTCACGTCTACACTACTACTGTACACTAAAACTACACTAAAACCGCATTGGTTGCAGGACTCATCTATTTGTTTTCTCTATGATTTCATTGAATACCATTCATGCTAATCTATCTTTGGCATGAATCAAACCAACAGTACAGAGCGAGATTTACTGTAAATATTTACTCTAAATCTCTGGTAACTCAATATCGTCATCTGGAGCAAAGTAATGTTTGTCGAGCATTTCTCCTGATGTCTCGAATAACTTTGCAATCGTAGCTCTATCTACTCCATTCCTTAGATAAAAAGATGCAGAAGTATTTCTCAAGTTGTAAGTGGGGAGTTTGTACCTTACAACCCTTATCTCCCATAGGCAATTGATTACATAGTTAAATATTTTCGTCGTGAAGTTTTGGAGGTTGATATAGCCTCCTTTTGGTGATGGGAAGACCAGGTTAAAGCTGTTGTTGCTTACGGGATTCCTATATTGCCTTGCAATACATTCTTTCAATCCCTTACTGAGTGGGAAGTGTCGCGTTTTTCCATTTTTCGTAGACTTTAATTCACCCAAAGAATAAGATTTATTGAATCTGATTTTATCGTCATCAATGTCATCCCAAGTTAGTGCAATCGCTTCACCAGGACGGCATCCTGTCAATATCAGGAACTCCACAAAGGGATAATAGTGACTGTGGTCAAAAGCTGACTTTTCAGAGCAGAATCTATCAGACTCAAATGCTTCTAGTATTGCCTTGATTTCTCGTACTGTGTAGGCTTTGTTCGTGCGTTTGGACTCATCTTTACCTACCTTCTTTGGTAGTTGTTTCTTGATATCTTTCCAATGATTTTTAGGAATATGACCGCAATTAAAAGCGAGATTGCTGGCGGCTACCAAAGAAGCCAAGACTCGTTGTAGGGTGTGGTAAGTGTAATATTCTAGTAATTTTGGAGTTATTTGATATGCATTATCAGGTAACGTTTCCTCATTAGATATTTTTGCTAATGCATTATCTACTGATTTCCAGTGATTCTTTTGAGTCGTTGCTGGTGTTGATTCTGTGTTGTAATCTTTGTAAAAATTCCAAACATCAACGAGTGACCATTGTACAGCCTCTTGTTTTTTGCATCTTTCTTGATGCTTGTTAATTGCTTTTTGATTTTGTACGTGATGAGATTGATAGTTCTCCAATGACGGGTCAAACGTGCCCAATCGGATATCACGTTTTATTTCCTCTGCCCTGACATTGGCAACTGACTGTGCTAAAGAATCGCTCCAGTCTCCGAAGCCCGATAAGCAATATCGCTTACCTTGATACGTCCACCGAAGTCGGATGGACCCCCCATTATTTCCTTTGCTTATCTTAGGTATTCTTACTCTTTTCATAGCCGTTTTGGTCTGTATGTGGGCTATGGTATGCCGGTATCGCCTAGAGTCCTTGCCTGACAAGAGATTTAGCGACCCTTGGTAAGGGTGAGGTCACGAGTTCAATCCTCGTCACGGGCTTTCTTTTTACTCCCTATACTTAGGGCTAAACGACGCAAATACGTCGTTTTTTCTCTTTCCCCGAATTATACCTGTACCTGTCCTATTCGCCAATGGCCGCAGCATACTAACGATTGGATCGCATTTGGATCGCATCCTCGTTCTCCGTGCTTTGCTAATCAGGCACTCACGCTATCTGTTAACTTGGGTTTTGCAAATTCGCAACCAGGTCGGCCGTTTCTTGGAAGGTCTTGGTTCCAGATTTGCAAAGAGTTTCCCAGATGGTATTGAATTCGATGAAACAGGGCCGCCAGCGCGAGACCTCCTCAACAACATTGTCCGAAAGCTCAAATCCTTCAATAAAATCAAGCATGGTTGAGTATTGTCCTGTAAACAGTTGCAATGCATCTCGCATTGCCAAAAAACTGCGGGTGTTGGGAGCGCTGATAAATTCCCTAATCAGCATCCGGGTTTGCTCTTCATAATTTCGGGGGTGCGGCTCCATATCTTGTGTTACCTCTACTCTGTGAATAAACTTAGCTTCATCCATGATAATTTTTAATATACTACCTTATGCATACTTAACTTAAGAGGGGATGAAAAATAGAATTAACTTTAAACCGTGCGAATTTGTGCGAAATAGGCTGAACCGCTATCTGTGCCTTGATTTTAGCCGTGCGAATTTTGTGCGAAATTCGCACACCCCCTTGTATTACGGTGACGTTGGTAAATGCCGTAATATATGGCATTTAGCGTAGTACGTCAGGGAAACATGTATTATATTGTCCGAAAAAACGACATTTAAACTGTAATGTGCAAAGGCGTTGCAGTTAAGGTATAATTTAAAAAAAACGCTTCACGTTGATGGCATGAAATTAAGCTTATACCAGAAGAAAATATTAGAGTGGGTGAAAACCGGACGGGGAAATGCTTGCTGTAATGCTGTAGCCGGTTCGGGAAAATCAACCACATTGAAATATGCGGCCCTGGCGCTGCGCGAAAATGGGGTTCGCCCTTCGCAGATAAAAATTTGCGTGTTTGGCAAGGCGAACGCCAATGATTTGATTGAGAAGTTTGGCCTGGAATGGAAATCATCAATTTCCACCTTGCACAGCACTGGGTTTTTCCTTGTGAAGCGATATCTGGGGATTTGGAAGCCAACAGTTGATAAGAATAAGTACCGGAAAATAGCCCAGGGATTTGACTTGATTGGGCGACGCGGATATCCGATAGGAAATTTGCGGAAGCAAAAGGCTTTAGATAATGATGCGGATTTCTTGGAATTGCTCGACCTGGTACGGCTGACGAACAAACAGCCAACTCCAGGAACGATCGCCCAAATCTGTCAGCATTTTGAGTTGCCCGATGTGCGGGATTTCACTTTGGTTTCCAGGGCGATCGCCAAGGTATTGGCTGCGGGAAAAAATCAAGCGAGTGATGAGTCTATTTTTGATTATACCGACATGCTTTGGTTGCCGGTGCATTGGCGGGTTGATGAGAGTCGCGGTTTTCGCCCATGGCAGTTTGTTCTCGTTGACGAAGCGCAGGATTTAAATGCTACCCAATTGGAATTAGCCTGTATGATGGTGGGCGATCGCGGCCGCATGTTATTCGTGGGCGACCCCCGCCAGGCGATAATGGGTTTTGCTGGCGCTGACTGCGATAGCTACCAGAATATTGTCCGTCACGTCAGAGGCACGGAATTACCCCTAAGCCTCTGCTATCGCTGCCCTACAAAGCACATTGAATTGGTGCGGGGAGTTTTCCCCAAAATCCCCATAGAGGCTTTCCCGGAAAATGAAGAAGGGGTAATTACCACCATTTCTGAAAAGACCCTCTTTGGTGAGGAACACGGGGCGCTGCGCGAACAAGACCTAGTGCTGTGCCGCAAAACTGCCCCATTGGTGAGCCTCTGTATTAAGTTGATTGGCGCGGGGATGTCCGCGACGGTGAAAGGGCGGGCGATCGGGGACACCTTGAAGAAGGTGATAGAGGAGATTGAGAGGTTGGAGCTGCCGTTTGCTGAGTTTAGTGAGGCGATTTCCTTGTACCGCAAAGCCAAAGCTGAACGCTACAAGGGGATGGACAATGAGGAGGAGCTGCTGGAGCAACTGACCGATAAAGTTGATGCCATTCGGGCTATCTACGAATCCCATCCAGAGGCAAAATCAACTGAGGACTTGGGGGAGGCGATCGACCAGTTGTTCTCTGATGAGCATAGCCCGATTACTCTTTGCACCGTTCACCGGGCAAAGGGGTTGGAAGCCGATCGCGTCTTCATTATTGAGCCTGGGGATATGCCCATGCGGTGGCGTAACCAAATGAAATGGCAGAAGGAGCAAGAGGACAATATTCTCTATGTGGCGCTAACCCGAAGTAAACGGGAGTTGTTCATTGTTGGCGATCAGGACTGGGGGACTGAGAAAGGAGAGAATCAAAGAAGGGGTTGGCCTGAGTTATTTGGGGTCGATGAGCCAGAGCCATCGATTAGCGATTATGCTATAGAGTACAGGGGCTTTACACCGTTGGAGACCTCGCAGTGCGAATCAATTTCAGCCTCTGGGGAAGAGAAGGAATCGGAGCGCAGCGAGGTGGAGTGCGAGGTGCTTGCACCATTGCCAGTTAAGGAAATGACGCAGATAAGAATGGCGATCGCCGACCTGCCTTTGATTGAAAAAAACCGGTTACTCCTGGAGCTGCAAGAACAGGTCAATGGCGAAAAGGAAAATCGGGTGCGATCGCACATCCTCAGTAATCCGGGGTTGAGTAATCGGGCG
Source organism: Roseofilum reptotaenium CS-1145 (assembly GCF_028330985.1). NCBI lineage: Bacteria > Bacillati > Cyanobacteriota > Cyanophyceae > Desertifilales > Desertifilaceae > Roseofilum > Roseofilum reptotaenium. Next base: position 57,166 of record NZ_JAQMUE010000018.1, read on the forward strand.
ATCGCGCGCGAATTGGGGTTCGTCAGCGATGTCACCGTTGGTCGAATCCGCAAAGTGATGGAGGAACAATGAAGAATCTCTGCCACCCTTTTAATATTTATTTATGGCCTGATGATAATTGGTGCTTTAATGAAGATTTTAAGTTGGTTGATAGCACTTTAGGCTCCCATCCCCTATTTGAATATTCTCAAATTAAATCAATCTACTTTGGTACTGATGACTGGACTTATTTTTTTATGTCTAGATATGACCAATACCAACTTTTGGAATAATTCGCAAGGCAATGGAGGGGCAGGATGGAGATTAACGATATTAGCGATCGCCTTGTCGTCGCCCTATTGGGATTTGGCTATAGGGAGGACGGATCGGATATTCTCGTTTTTATTGAGACAGAAGATTCAGAACCCACAACTGACCACCAATGGCGGGTCGATATCGGGGAACCATTTCTGCAAATTGATCGGATTCAGGAGGGCAAAATCGTTCAAACCTGGAAAGCCTGGAGCAGTGGACTAGCGATCGGAGAAATCTGGATCGATGCCAAACTGTCCGACGACGGATGGGATTTAGATCTGAGTCTGCCATGAGTTTGGCCCAGCCTCTCCTGAATCCAAGGAGCTTTATCAAAGTTTTATCAGATGACAGGAGAATGCAATAGACATCTCCTAAAACCATTAAAACCTTTGAGCATAAGGTTTTTATCCCATCATCAACTCGGAAGCTCCCAATGCAACTTTAACGAATTTATAGGACTTTAAGCTATTTCACAATAGCCACTTTCAAAAAACATAGG